>NZ_JAMPLI010000050.1:0-35785 GCF_039962475.1 Leptolyngbya sp. GB1-A1
TTCAGCTTGTGCGCTCGGCACAGATCGCTCGGTGTCTTTTCGCCACTCAGCACTTGCAGGATGACTTTGGCTTTGAACTCTGCGGTGTATTGACGACGGTTTGCTGTCATAATTGCCCCCTTTCAAGAACAAGGATACTACTCCTACCCTCCTGTCCGAAAAGCGGGGGTCATTTCACTGGCTTTGCTTTTATGGGTTAACAATCACGATCGAAGTGGGAACGGTCAGCAAAATAGTTGGAGGATAGATATGGACATTGAGATCGTTGTACATCTGGTCGCCCTACTGCTGGCGGCTTTAATGACCGGCGCATTGATGGTCAATTGGATTGGTCTCGCTCGGGCTATGTCCCAGATGTCTTCCGCTGCTGCGTATACTGAGTTTCACCAAGCAACCAACCGGACATTCGATCCTTATATGCCGAGCATTGGGTTCGGCGCTATTGTTGGCGGCATCGCTCTGGCGGCGTTTTTTTCAGGAGGGCATTCAGCGTCCGGCTGGTTGGCGATCGCTAGAACCATCTGCTATGTGCTCGTAATCGCGATCAGCCTTTCGACCAATGTGCCGATCAATGAGGCGATCGCAGAAGATGCAGGCGCAGTCTTATCGGCGGTGTTTGACTCACAGAGCGGACCAGATCAATCCCGTGTTACTGGACTTTCTTCAGCAGAAATAATCATTGACCTGTCGCGTTTCTGACTTGTGAAAAAACGCTGTGATTCATCTCGGCGGCGCAAGAAGCGAATGAGTCAGGTCGTGAAGTGGCGGTACGCTGGCGTTTCAAGATGGATTCTCAAACAGAAGGAGATTTGCTATGAAGATTCTCATTGTTCTCACGTCTCATGACCAACTTGGCGATACCGGAAAGAAAACAGGTTTCTGGCTGGAAGAGTTCGCCGCTCCCTATTATGTGCTGAAGGATGCCGGAGCGGCGATCACACTGTCCTCACCGAAGGGCGGTCTGCCGCCGCTCGATCCGAAAAGCGAGATACCCGAGTTCCAGACCGAATTTACGAAGCGATTCCGCACAGACACCGCAGCGCAGGCTGAACTTGCCAATACGAAAAAGCTAGCCGACGTGTCCGCAGACGATTTCGATGCAGTCTTCTACCCCGGCGGACATGGCCCGATGTGGGACATGCCCGACAACGCGACATCCATCGCACTGATCGAAGCCTTCGTGAAGGCCGACAAGCCAGTCGGTGCAGTGTGTCACGCGCCGGCTGCGTTGATCAATGTGCGCGGAAAGGATGGCGAGTATCTGGTCAAAGGCAAGCGCGTGAGCGGGTTCACGAATGCAGAAGAAGAAGCGGTAGGCTTGACCGCGGTCGTACCTTTCTTGTTGGAAGATCGGCTAAAGGAACGGGGTAGCATCTACAGTAAAACCGCCAACTGGGACCCCTATGTCCAAGTGGACGGGAGGCTCGTGACCGGGCAGAATCCGGCCTCTTCGGAACCCGCAGCGGAAGAGTTGCTGAAGTTGCTTCGCTCTGTTTGATCTGCGCGGTAGTAGGCTTAACAAAAGCTGCTGCGCTCCAATATGCCAAAGCGGGGATTCGCATCAATGTCGTTGCACTAGCAGCAATCGAAACAGACATGTTTGAAGCAGCTACAGGTGGGCAGGATGAAGCCAAAGCTTACATAACAGGACTTCACCCGATCGGACGGGTTGGAACACCGCTTGAAGTTGCAAATGCAGTCCTGTTTTTATCATCTAACCTGGCATCGTTCGTGATAGGTGAAACGTTGATGGTAGATGGTGGGTTTGTAGCGCAGTAGTCGAAAGGCAGTGCGAAACGTTGCGACCAAGTAGCGATCGACACCGATATGAATCTCGCAGATGCAGACCTTGCCGCAGCCATGATCAAGATGATTGCCCTCGGTCGCTACGACCATCGTGGAGCTTTTGCGAACTCCTGGCCTTAACCGGTTGATCTTGGAGCTGACCGGTGGAGGAATGGCAATCAGCGAGGGGATTAGTGAATTGACCATTAGACTCGGCTGCGGCGGCTGCTTGTCGACGGACTTTGTTCTAAGAAATGCCGATGATCGCCTCGACTGAGAGGTAAAGATTTCAACACTCTTTCACTCACAATTAGCGGAAAGATACAACATGCCTGAAAAATTTGGTGCAAAGTCAACCGCCGACGAGGTGCTGTCCGACGTTGATCTAACGAGAAAGCGATTTCTTATAACGGGTACCTCATCGGGCATCGGACTTGAAACCGCGCGTTCGCTAGTGGCTCATGGAGCTAGCGTTGTTGGTGCTGTTAGAGATATTGGCAAAGCTGAGCTGACCACGGCAACAGTTCGCAACGCTGCGTCGAAAGGCGGCGGTAGCCTGGAATTGATCGAGCTCGATCTGGCATCCTTGCAAAGCGTTCGTGCCTGCGCGGATAAACTGTTGGCTGACGGTCGGCCATTCGATGCCATCATCGCCAACGCCGGCATCATGGCAACACCGTTCAGCCGCACGGTGGACGGCTTCGAAGTTCAGTTCGCGACAAATCATCTTGGCCATTTCGCCCTGATCAATGGGATCGAGCCGCTGCTCACCGATAATGGACGGCTGGTGGTGCTGTCGTCGCTAGCGCATCGCGGTGCCGATATCGATTTAGACGATCCGAATTTTGAGCAGCAGGCGTACGATCCATGGGTCGCCTATAGCCGGTCGAAAACCGCCAATTCACTGTTTGCTGTGGAGTTTGACAGGCGGCATCGCGATCGCGGCATTCGGGCTGCTTCGGTGATGCCCGGAAACAGTCTCACGGACCTACCCCGCCATTTCTCGCAGGAGGAGTTGCAGGGACTTTTGCAGACCGTTGACGCAGCGCGCACCGAAGCAGGTCTGCCGCCGAAAGGGTTGAAAGAAATTCCGCAGGCAGCCGCGACATCGGTTTGGGCCACAGTCGTGGCTAACAAAGACGAGATTGGCGGACACTATCTCGAAGATTGCGCGATCGCGCCGATCAATGACACGCCCAACCCGTTTGCCGACGGCGTCAGGTCCTATGCACTCGACGCGAACAAAGCCAAGCAGCTCTGGGCGAAAAGCGAGGAATTGATCAGCGCTGCGTCTTAAAGGTTATCGCGCACATCTAAACGCAATCATCCATTCCACTTTCGTACTTGGATGAACACTCACAAGAATGCCCGATTGACGTATAAGCGTTAATCACCATGCCTTACGTTTCCCGTAAACTCAACCAGGAAAACATCATGTCACAAAAACTCTCAGGAAAAGTTGCGCTTGTCACTGGCGGCACCAGCGGTATCGGGCTTGCCACAACCAAGCGATTTGTCGCTGAAGGTGCCTATGTCTTTATCACGGGTCGTCGTCAGACTGAACTTGATACTGCTGTAAACGAAATTGCTAAGAACGTGACTGGCATTCAGAGCGATGTCTCAAATCTGGCAGACCTTGATCGGCTTTACGCCACGATCGAGCAAGAGCAAGGTCGCCTGGATGTAATCTTTGCGAATGCTGGCGGTGGAGAACTCATCCCACTTGGATCGATCACCGAAGAACACTTTGACAAAACCTTCAACACCAATGTCAAGGGTCTACTTTTCACTGTGCAGAAGGCACTGCCACTGATGCCAGAGGGCGCTTCCATCATCCTGAATGCCTCAACTAATTCCATCAAGGGTATCCCAGCCTTCAGTGTTTATGGCGCTACCAAAGCCGCCGTGCGATCGTTTGCCCGCACCTGGACACTCGACCTCAAAGACCGCCAGATTCGAGTGAATGCGGTCAGCCCTGGTTTCATTCCGACTCCCGCTTACGATCTTCTCTGGGGACTCAGTGAAGAGCAGTTGAAAGAATTTGTGGCGAGCCAAGCTAACAATATTCCATTGGGACGAGCTGGCACACCCGACGAGATCGCCAAAGCCGTTGTCTTTCTGGCTTCAGATGACAGCAGCTTTGTAAACGGCATTGAGCTATTCGTCGATGGTGGCATGGCACAAATCTAAGAAGATGCTGTGTTCACACCAGCTAACAATGCAGCAGACGGTTTAAAGCCGCTAGCGCTGCGTTCGAGTTTCTTTGTCACCGCTGATTTGAGCCATTGGGCGTTTTGGGTGATGTGAGGTGTGGAACGGATGACGGATAAACTTGAGCAGAACAAACAGACGGTCACAGCATTTTATGACCTGATGTTCAATCAGTGTCAGCCCGCAGAAGCCATCGAGAAATATGTCGGCGATGTGTACATCCAGCACAACCCAGCGGTGGCCGACGGGAAGCAGGCTTTCATCGAATATTTCGA
Organism: Leptolyngbya sp. GB1-A1; assembly: GCF_039962475.1. NCBI lineage: Bacteria > Bacillati > Cyanobacteriota > Cyanophyceae > Leptolyngbyales > Leptolyngbyaceae > Leptolyngbya > Leptolyngbya sp. GB1-A1. Next base: position 4,272 of record NZ_JAMPLI010000050.1, read on the forward strand.
GAGGATGGCGAAAGAATATCCGGGGAAGTGCGTCCAGTTTAAGCGCGTCTTCGCTGAAGGCGATTATGTAGTCTTGCATTGCTACCAGCAATGACCGAGCGACAACGACTGGGCAGGCATCGACATCTTCCGCCTGGATGATAAAGGCAAGATAGTCGAGCATTGGGACGTGCTTCAGACCATCCCGGAAGCGTCGGCTAACGATAACACGATGTTCTGAACAGTTGAGTGCTGGTAGGGTGAAGTCCGGTTTGTACAACGGCACTGTTTATTCTAAATCAAGGAGAGTTGGCACAGATGGAATCTATGAAAGCAGCGGTATTAACTGCGTTTGGTGATGCTGAGAAGTTTGAGATTGGGGGCCGGCAACGATTCGTGTAAAAATGGACCACTTGCCCTGAAACTCCTGTGGAATGAGGATTTAGAGCACAGTAACTTCACCTTGTAGGTGCAGGAATAATCACTGTGTCAAAATCCAGTGTGGGTGGACAACGATCGAGATTGAGATCATAGATGCCGAAACGATTAACGTGATGCGTCCAGTAGGGACTCAACGCAGCGACCGCCTCCGACTCAACTGGGTAGCCAGAGCGTGCTAGCTCCTGGAGTATCCGGCTCATTTCAAAGACGTTGTAGAAAATCAGACAATTGGCGATCAGGTGGTTGTACTTGATGATCTTGCGTTGGTCTTCACGATTGTTGGTAGCAATCACCCCCTCACCCCTAAAAGACAGCCATTTGGCAAAGCCATTAAACGCCTCACTTTTATTGGTTGCAGCTTGAATGGTGGCGCGCAGATCGGCATCATGAATGTATTGCAGCAAAAATCCTGTCCGCATGGCACAGCCTAGCTCATGAAACGCTCGATAGAGCTTGTTCTGACTGCTATTGGTACCTAACTTTCGCAAAATGGTAGAAGCAGCAATCTTACCTGCTTTAATCGATAAGGTAACCCGCAGCATATCGGGTAGATGAGTTTCAATCAACTCCCAATTCACTGTTTCAGAGAACAGTTGACCAATGTGTAGGTAACGGGTCGTAGAACTGAAACGGTAGAGGATTAAATCCTTCCAATTGCGAATGCGTGGCATCAGTTGAATGCCTAATAAATATGCCAGGGCAAACACTGTAGCACTTTGGGATTGAGTATCTCCATGAATCGTATCTGGTTGAATCTCAGATGTATTCTTCAACAGTCCATCCAGCAAGTACACGGCTTCCCACACGCCACATGGAATGAAATGGCTGAATAGAGCAATGTACGTATCAGAAACGTGATAATACCCAATCCCACCATAACCGCCATACCGAATGTGATATTCTGCCAGCAAGTTATCTTCGTAGATATCCCACTTGGTTCCGTCTACAGAGGCTCGCTTGCCATCTCCCCACAGCTTGGGCAAGCTGAAGCGGTTGTAAGCATTGATGATAGTGGCATTGGCTGCCTGAAGCTTATCTGGATCAATGTGGCGCTGGTGAGCATAAGCAACCTGCTTGCGGTCAAATCCTTTAAGGGATCGAGCTGCTTGAGTCGGTCCTAAATTGCAACCATAGCAGAAGGTACTCGCCAAGTAGCGGGCAGCAGGATTGTCCAGTTTGGCATCATGTCCCGACTTCGGCTTGAAGAATCGAGTCCAGTTTAGCCAAAGCTCTGTGTCTGTCAAGACATCGAGCAGATTGACTGGGGACAGCCGTTGAGCAATGAGTGCTTTGAGCGTGGCTACTCCCGATATGATCTTTGCCTTTGGCTTGCGAATCACTAGACGATCCTTCTGGTAGTCCACATCGACGTTGGTTGGAAAGCCAGCATCCGTAGCTTGAGCCGTTGTTTCCAACCACTGCTGAACATGGGCGACAAAGGCACTCGGTTCGGTCGGCAACCCCAGTTGCTTGCCATATTCACTCACCATTTCCTGGTATTGTTCCCAGGAAATGAGTTGCTGACCGTAATCTCCATATTCCCAACTCCCCTCAATATACAGATCGCCAGACTTCAAACCTAATAGCAGGTGAGAAAAGACGCACACCTCGAATGGACGGCGTTGCAGTGTACTGGGATAGGGAGTGCGTTTGCGCTGTCCAGTGACGAGAGCCCACCACTTCTGGGAAATCCAACTCAGGTCAAGCAGGTGGATGTGTCGTTCCTCATCCGTACCTGGGTGTTCAGTTTGCACAACTGAAACCGAGGCACTCCGACTGTGCCGATGTTGCAAGATGAATTTGATCGCTTCTATCAACGAGGTATTCTGCGTAATCGAACGCAGTGGCAGCACGTCCAGCAAGCGAAATAGGGCGCTGCGTTGGCTTTTGTAGAAGGTTTGTAGCAAGGGGAAGTAATTGTTACCGACATACGCCAGATGAGCATCGCAGGCTTCCAGAAGGGTGGGACCCTGGTCGCCAATCACCGTTTCAATGTCAGCAAAGCGTTGAGCGATCTCCCCTTCACCTTGAAACGCTGCAACCACATCTCGTAAGGTGGCAATCGAGCTATCTGTGCGAGCTTGAGTCTCCTGACGCAGCATGGCTAACGCCTCTTTGCCGCGATGATGCATTTGCTGCATCTGACGAATGAACATCTCTGCTAAATCATCTAGCGTTCGCGCATATTGAGCATTCAGCAGGGCAACGGCGAGCGTGTACCGCTTCAGGATGCTCATTTGTCGCATCCGAGGAGCATCTAAAGCCTTTGCTTCCTCAGCAAAATGCTTCCGTTTAACTTCTGGCAATTGGTTGAGCACTACTGTGCCAATTTGCAAACCCGCTAACCAATGCAACCGTTCAACCAGATCTTTGAGGTGGGTGATAGTGGGCTTGCCAGGATCTCGTTTGACTTCATTCTAAAGTGTCTTTCCTGTTTCTGGATCTGCTCGAAACAACGTATCGATTTGACGACGTTCGATCTCACTGACAACTGGTTGCGGGTTTTGCATAAAAGTTGATAGCTTTATGGAAGCCTTTAAATCTCAACAAATGGGCAACTTCCGTGGGAAGATTGGTGACGTTGTTTTCTGGGTAAGCGAGTAACCAGTGCCATCCGCAGAAACGGAGTCACGAATAAAAGAGTTAGAGTCACAAGTTTCAGCCCTTCAATCAGAGGTCTGGGAGTTACGCACCGAAATTGCAACTCTAAGGTCTAATGTTTCCAGCTTAGAGAACAATTTTAGAAACTTTGATCATGGCTTTTCCGCATCCATCCTATTTCTAGTAGGTTCCTTTTGTGCGCTGTGGGCGCAAAATACCAGACGTAATCCCTGGCTATGGTTTTTCTTTGGGATGCTGCTTTCCCCTATTTCACTGCTGGTGCTGTTAACCAAAAACTCAGCAGATCAACGACGATAAACTCTACGTCAATCAACAGAATGAAGTTGTCCGAGTACTTCTAGTGGCATCATGCTTGAACGACTTGGTGTGATCTACGGTCGGCGTTGTGTCCATTCTTCCGACTTACAGCGAACGTCTGTTCCTCCCAATCGGCTGCTCCTAGACAGGAGTAGGGGCGATTGTGTCTAGGGGGAGTGTACTCGAACTTTCCACTTCCACATGACCAGGAGGTGGGAAGGTACAAATATAGCTATTTGCAAAGTTATCTGGATGAGGCATTGGAGTAAAATCCCACGGGGAAACAGGCGATGCACTCACAGATGCACAGAGTTGATAGCGCGTTGAACTAGGATTTCGCCCTGCACTAGAATAGACTCGCAGATAATAAGTGCCCGAATCTAGGGTCGTTTTTATCGATTCACTGCTCCTGTCTCGGCGGGCGGATGCAAACAGAACCTGTCCTTTGTCATTGAGGAGCTGCAAATTTGCATCTGCTTTTAGCCGAGCCAGCGAGAAGTTGTTGCTGCTCCGTTGGCTGAGGGTAAAGCGGAAGAAATCGTTGCTGTCCGCACCACCAATTTGATCCTTAAACCTCTAGCTGTTCAAGGGGTTGATTGCTCTTGCACGACTTAGAGTATTGCCAACGCGATCGCCAGCCATAAATGCAGTTCAGGAGGGTACAGTTTAAGCCTTCCCGTCATTCTCTACAAAGTAAAAGTTAATAATTTCGTCACACAGGATCTTTAAAGGCGAGTGATTTAACGTCAAAAGGATGCGGAAATTGCGCTAGTAATTTGACAGAAAACCTGTCGCGTATCTTGCTTTTCGGACTCTTACGTAAATCTGGTGAAAAGGGATGGGATTGCTGAAGCAGTTAACGTCGCTCAAGGGATTAAAGTACTTCCAGTCCTAACTTCACCTAAAACGCGTAGGAGTCTGAAAAACGGGAAACGTGACAGTAGAGTAACCTGATTCATCAGGGTTTCATAGTTGAAGAATGTGGTAATTCTCATGAAACCCTCTCCTCTTCTATCTCTGCAACCTTTTGTCCTATACTCAGGTGGACTATGAGTAATCCAAAACTGTTAAACGAGCCAGAGGACAACTCGGAACTTCTCAGGATGTTCAACGAAGATCAGTCCGATCGTCAACCGCCAGCAGGACAGGCGATCGATTGGTTTATAGTGGGTTCCAGAGATGCAGTACGACTAGCACGAGTAAAGTAGCGGGCGTAGTGTCTACGTCAGTGGGATATATGGGAGGACATTTCGAGCATCCCAGCTATCTCGATGTTTTGTCTCGCATTACAGGTCACGCAGAGGTTTGCCAGGTGGAATATGACCCGTCGCGCGTCAGCTATGACGAATTGCTGGCACTCTTTTGGCAGATCCACGATCCCACCAGCCTCAATCGCCAGGATGCAGACCGGGGAGAACATATCGATCGGTCATTTTCTACCACACCCTTGACCAAGCGACGCGATCGCTCGATAGTCCAAAGAGCGTCTCGATCGCTCCGGCGAGTACAACAAGCCGGTTGTGACTCAGATTGAGCCTGCGTCCCCATACTGGTTAGCCTCCGAAGAACACCAGCAATATTTGGAGAAGAAACAGCGACGGCAGACTCACAGCAATCAGCCGATCGTTTCCCCGTAGATCATGCAGCCCCTTGTCGGATAATGAATAGGGAAAAACGGAGCGTTACAACAGGGGATGAAATGACCCAGGCGAAACAGGGCAGTGACTTGCAGCTATACGATTGTTTTCAGCAAACTAAACGGCAGCGAGTCAGCGACGGGGCGATCGTGCCCATTCTGGAGGGATGTAGTTCTGCCGCTCGAATCCTGGTGCTACTGTGGTCGCAGTTGGGGGATTTTGACAATCTTGAATATGCCTGGTGGTTGCAGCGGGAGGCAAAATCACTTCGAGAGGCAGGCATTGCCATTCGTGCCGTAGGAATTGGCGATCGAGGCTCAGGAGAACAGTTTTGCGCCTACACAGGCTTCCCTGCGGATTGCCTTTTTGTTGATCCGAAAGCCGAACTGCATCAGCAGCTTGACCTCTACCAGGGACTATTGCTGAAGTTACCCCTGCTCTCACCCGGACAAAATGCCTGGCTAAACCTGCTCTTAATGTGCGCCGGAATTGGCAGTCCAGGAACGCTCTCCGAAGTCTTTCGCGGCTATCGAGGCGACCGGAAAGCTCCTCAACTGATTGCGGATGAGGAAACGGTGAAAGCACCCCCACTTCCGCCCCTGAAAGGTTCCTCGTTTCGATGGGCAGGCGGCAAAGGGTATCAGCGTCCGTTTGAACTGGCGACGCTACGTCTGCGAAACATGGGCGAAGTGTTGAGTCACTGGAAAACCTATGTACCCGACTCTGCTTATCTGACGCAGCGCGGCGCAACATTTCTGTTTGATGCTGAGGGTCAGTTGTTGTACGAACACCGCGATCGTGCCATTCTGGGTTTTGCTGAAGATAAGAGCAAACCGCTGCCATTTCTCACCGTGCGATCGGATTAACGAACGGTACAACGGCAGATAGCATTCCAATTCAGCCTTCTACGGCTTTGGGGCGAGGCAAATTCCTCCAATCAACAGGAATTCAGCGGGGTCAGGACTTTGACATCTGCTCTAGCAGTCCTTTCAAGGCAGCATCCTGCCGTTCTTGCATTGCCTGGCACACTCGCTGCCACAGGATCTGATCCTGAATGTGAATGCCCATTGCTTCAGTCGCCTCTTTCGCATCCTCCGGTTTACCCTCGGCAATCAAGGTCAGCAGAAATTGGATCGCCTCTGGCTGCCGCAGTGTAGAGATAGCGAGAATTCCTGTTTTGCGAAGCTGCGGATCTCGAATGCCCTGCCACCAATCCCGCAGAATCAGAAAGGCTTCGTTTAATTGCGACTCAGACAAGGCTAACACTGCAGCTTCTGCCTGGTCTGCCTCTGCTAATGCCATTGCGGTACGAGCATAAAGGACATCCTCGACCAGAGGGAGGGACTGCTGGGGTGCCAGTTGCAGCAGGGCAAGTAAACATTCTGATAGCACAGGTGAGGTGTCGCCGACTTTGACCCGCAATCGCAAAAGCGGTACTCCCTGATCATTGGCGCTATAGGCAATTGCTCGTGCTGCCCCAATTCGAGCCTCTGGTTCTGGATCTGCCAGTAGATCGCCTAACTCGACTATCACTTGAGGATAATTCATTCGCACCAGCCCTAATGCACAGGTGCCGCGCAGTCGAGGAGCCGTGTCCGTCGTGCCACCCCAGATGGGTTCTGGCTGAACGTGCCGAATGCCTTTGAGGAACAGCGTTTCGTTGCTGTATTCCAGGCGATACAGTGTATCTGCTATGGCTTGTTTTGCCAGACAACCAGGATCGTTGTCCTTCGGTTTAATCAGGAAACGATCAAAAGCATCCACGAGATCGGGAATAAAAGCATACAGTTCCGCTTGAGCCACGATGCCAGCCGCTTGAGCAGCAGCAACTGAATATTTGCTGCTCAGAACTTGTTGCAGCACCGCTGAGGCTGTTTCTGAAGTGGGGTCAGGGCGAATCTGGTTCAAACTTGCGGTCAATTCTTCCAGTTTGCGAGACTTTGCCATCGGTGCTTGCCCTCCCGTGATGGATTGAATTGGTTCTGTTGGGTCTGGACAGTTCTGGGGCTTTATGAAATAGTACTATTGTTCACGCAACACCATACAACGATTACATTGCCCCTAGTCATCGCGCTGGGGGTTTTAATGATCCTGAGCGGGCAATCGCTTGCTAAAGTGTGAACGTTACAATCAAGAAGCAGCAATATTATCTATGGCGAGCGGTAGACTCAGAGGGCAATGTGCTTGATATTTTGATGCAACAGCATCGAGATACGAAGGCAGCTAAGCGGTTTTTCTGCAAGCTCCTCAAGCAGCAAGGCTTTGTGCCTCGGGTGCTCGTAAGCGACAAGCTGAAAAGCTACGAAGCTGCCCAAAAGCAGATGCTCAAGAGCGTGGAGCATCGACAGCACAAGGGGTTGAACAATCGAGCAGAGAACTCGCATCAACCGACTCGAGTGCGAGAGCGGCGGATGCGGAAGTTTAAGTCACCGGGGCAAGCCCAACGATTTCTGGCTGCGTTTGGACCGATTCGAGACCACTTCCACCCGAAACAACATCAGCTAACAGCTCATCGCTACTGCGAACAAATGCGTCAACGAATTGAAGATTGGCAAGAGATTGTTGGGTTGAAATCTGCCGCATAATCCTGTGATTCCACCTCACTAGAGACTACCGTGCTTACTCTTAAATTTTTCTGGTTAAGTTGACTGCGAGGATAGAAGAGTCTTTCTGCTGCCAATCTGACCCATAAGTTGACCGGCTCTGTGCCTTTGTATTGATTTGTCGATTGGAAGTAGAAAGACTTTTGTTGCTGGTGTGGCTTGGGCATCGTGACCTGATAGGAGCCTGTCTTAAATAAAGTCTCATCGCAGTCTTGTCCATTGCCCAGTTCTGCAAGCAGTTCTGCTCTTCAACCAGGCGGTAAACAATGACACAATCTACGACCGATCCGAATGCAGTGATCATCGGCGTTGACACGCATAAAGACACGTATGCTGCAGTTGCTATTAATGGCTTAGGTGCACGTCTAGGAGATCGCATCATACCGACTACTCAAGCCGGATATCAACAATTGCTGGAGTGGGCAAAGACATTCGGCGTGTTTGCTGCGTTTGGTGTGGAAGGAACTGGGTCGTATGGCAAGGGTTTAAGCCAGTTCCTGCGTCGTCAAGGACTGAAAGTGGTGGAAGTCAGTCGTCCTTGCCGCCGGGGTCAGCAACGGTTGCAAGGCAAGGATGATCTGCTCGATGCAGAAGATGCCGCTCGCCAAGTGTTGGCTGGACAAGCTACAGCAACTCCGAAATCGAGCGAAGGTGGAGTGGAAATGATTCGGATTCTCAAAGCAGCACGAGATACGGCAGTCAAAGCCCAAACTCAAGTGATAGTGGCACTCAAAGTGATCATCGTCACAGCCGATGCAGCGTTACGGGCACAGTTGGAATCTTTGTCCACCCCCCAGTTGGTCAAAGCCTGTGCACAACTCGAAGTTGGGACACTCGATACACCGATGGCAACGATGCGCTATGCCCTCGCTGCAATGGCAAAACGCTGGACACAGTTACATGACGAGATTGAAACGCACACCCAGCATCTCACGACCCTCGCCCAAGCAGCAGCTCCTGAATTAGTGCAAGCGTTTGGCATTGGAACGGATACGGCTGCTGAGATGCTGATCACCTTTGGGGATAATGCGGAGCGTGTGCATTCTGAAGCCGCCTTTGCCAAGATGTGCGGCGTCTGTCCAATTCCAGCGTCTTCCGGCAAAACGCAGCGCCATCGCCTCAACCGAGGCGGAAACCGTCAGGCGAATGCCGCGCTATTTCGCGTGGTCATTGTGCGAATGCGATGGCATCAGCCGACCCAGGACTACGTTGCCCGTCGGATAGCACAAGGGTTGTCGAAACGAGAGATTATTCGGTGTCTCAAACGTTATGTCGCAAGAGAGATTTATCACATTATTCGCAAAAGCACTCCCCTCCCCAAGTGCCTGACGTGATGCATTCTTAGAGTACAAAAAGGACTTGACATCTATAGGAGCATCAGTACCCGACCAGTGGCAAACCTACGAGTTTGTGCAGATTGCGAAGGGACAGGCAGCTTGGGAAACGGATCTGGCGATGCGGGCAAACCGCCTGCTGATTTGTGATACTGACCCGCTGGCAACCCACGTCTGGCATCGCCGCTACCGAGGAACTTATTGCCCAGCCGTTGAACGGATTGCTGAGCGTTGTCACTATGACCTGTACATTCTGACTGCTCCTGATTTTGCCTTTGTGCAGGACGGGACGCGCGAGGGTGAAGAGATTCGGCTGGAGATGCACCAGTGGTTTATTGAGGTACTGAACCAGAAAAGCAAGCCGTACATCACCGTGCAGGGAAAACATGAGCAGCGAATGGCAGAGGCGATCGCAGCGATTGATGCTTTGCTTGTATTTCCGCCTTTAGCCGCCTGAAGTAGGGATTTCACTGTTCTCCTTCCCTGCAGGGGACTTTGCGGGCGGTATTTCGGCTGGAGGAAGGACAGACTCCTGTTCGCCCCGTTGATTGCTGCAAAACTTCGAGGCGTCCTGCCTAATTGAAACCAAAATTTACAGCAAAATTGATTCAAAAAATCAGGAATTGGTTAGGGTATGGGTGATGTCTCTCTATATGAAATAGAAATTCTCAAGGAGGTGGAGGATGACTGTATTCGTAGCCGATCGCGTCACGGCAAAGACACTCACGCTTCAATCGCAAGCCACAGTGAGTCTCGTTCACTCCTGCACCATTTCGGCAAGATGATTCGAACTCTTCTGTGAACCTTGCACTGTACAAGTTATCACAGAAAGGAAATCCAATGAATTTAGAACAATTAGGCTGGAGCGATCGTTATGCTTGCAGCTTTAGATCTTACTACGACCAAGGATTTGCGGTCGGTCGAGTTGCTGTTGAACATCGTAATTCTTACTTGCTTTACACGGAGCAGGGGGAGCAACTGGCAGCAGTTTCTGGTAAGCTCAGGCATCAAACGACTGGCATTCAGGACTTCCCAGCCGTTGGAGACTGGGTGGTGATTCAGTCCAGTTCGATAGACCATCGCGCCACAATTCACGCAATCTTGCCACGCAAGAGCAAATTTTCTCGCAACGTTGCAGGTAGTACGACTGAGGAACAGGTGATTGCTGCCAATGTCGATACCGTATTTCTCGTTTCTGGGTTGGATGGTGATTTGAATCCGAGACGGATCGAACGCTATTTGATTCTGGCATTGGAAAGCGGTGCCAGCCCGGTGATTGTATTGAACAAGGTAGATCTCTGTTTGCACGTTGAACGACGACTGGCAGAGATAGAAGCGATTGCCATTGGTGTTCCAGTTATTGCTTTAAGTGCCACACAAAAACAGGGAATGGATGCGCTCCAATCCTACCTACAAGCCGGAAAAACGATCGCCCTGCTGGGGTCATCGGGTGTGGGTAAATCCACGATTGCAAATCAATTGAACAGTGAGCCACTACAGACAGTTCAGGCAGTTCGGCGAAGAGACGATCGCGGTAGACATACCACCACGCATCGACAATTAATTCTGCTCCCTTCGGGTGCATTAATGATTGACACACCGGGAATGCGTGAAATTCAAGTATGGTCAGGTGCTGAGGGATTGACAGAAACATTTCCAGAGATTGAAACATTGGCGCAGCAGTGTCATTTTCGAGATTGCCAGCACCAACAGGAACCCGGCTGTGCCATTCAACAGGCACTCGCTGACGGACATCTCGACCAAGGACGGTTCCTGAACTATCAAAAGTTGCAGCGAGAACTATACTATCTGGCTCGCAAGCAAGACCAACGAGCAACTCTGGCAGAGAAGGAGCGGTGGAAGAAAATTCATAAATCGCTCCGCAACCACCCCAAATACCGGGAATGATGGTTCGCTTAATACTCTATGGATTTAATCCATTATCACACCCAAACTACTCGTGGAAACCAACTTGGCATATTTTACCAGTACGCCTCGTGTACACAGTGCAAGGTACTCATGAACACCGAATGGCAAAGGCGATCGCTGCGATTAATGCTTTGCTCCAGCTTCCGCCTTTAGATGCCTTCTGAATCCTGCGAGTACAGTACTCTGGTATACTCTGCCCCATGGAGTTGACCTAAAAGCTAACGCGACCTGTCGTAATCAACTGAAATCTTGCAAGCAACGATACAACTGACAGAAACAGTGTCCCTCAGGGGGTGACAGCGAGGCAGAAAGGTAAGGCTGGTAGCAGACAGAGATGATCTGAAGCCGAAAAAATAGGGTGAATCCGAAGAATCACCCTCAATTTCAAAAAATGTTGCCTTCATTTTATCAGGCTTGTCTACAAACGCAACTGAGTTCAATTCAATTCATAACCCTGCAAATGCTGGTCGCCCTGCTGCAACGGGAACGTTGCGTGAGCATTGAGCGGTTAGCCACCTTATTTGCTCAACCCATTCAGTTTGAAAGTCGGCGGCGGAATCTTCAACGGTTTCTGCAACTTCCCCAGTTGAATATCAAAACCTTGTGGTTTCCGATCCTCAAATATTGGCTCAAGCAACAGTTTCATCGAGGGCAACGGCTATCGCTGGTGATTGACCGGACTCAGTGGAAACATCATAATCTGCTGATGGTCAGCGTCGTTTACAAGAAGCGAGCTATCCCACTGTTCTGGGATTGCCTCGACCATTGCGGCTCAAGTTCGCTCTTCGAGCAACAAACCGTTCTGCGGCCGGTGTTGAGTTTGATGCAGCGCTATCGCTGTATTGTGCTGGGAGACCGGGAGTTCCACAGCGTTGCGCTTGCCGATTGGTTGCGTCAACAACGGGTCGGATTCGTCCTGCGCTTACCCAAAAGCACGACGGTCAAGTCCCAACTCAGACGCTAAATGGTTGTGTCGCAAAAACGGGTCAATGGTAGGGTAGACAAGCCAGTTGTGTCGCAAAAACTTATTAGGGACAAACGATTGGTATCGTCTGCATTCCCTTAAGCAGCAATTCCAAAGATTACTTCAATAAACTTCGATTGAGAGATACTATCCCCTTGGTTAATTCCATTCACTTGTCCTTTGCGAATCATATTCATCGCTTCAATGCCACTCAAGGTTCTTCTGGCACTATTAAACGACTTAAATCCCATCATCGGCTTCACGATATGCTTAATGTTCCGATGATCTTGCTCAACTACATTGTTTAAATACTTGCTCTGCCTTAAGTCGGTCTCTTTTTCAATCGTTCCATCTTTTTGAAGTGCCTCCATTGCCACTGGATAAGCTGCATTCTTGTCCACATTAATGACTCGTGGAGACCCAGTATGCTGTGCTTTAAGCACTTTACGGAAAAATTGTGCCGCTGCCTTGCCATCTCGTTTGGCACTCAACATGAAGTCCAGAGTATTCCCCTCCGAATCGACAGCACGATACAGATATTTCCACACTCCCCTGACTTTGATATACGTCTCGTCCACGCGCCACGAGTCGTTTGTCGGCTTCAAGTGAGGTCGAATGCGTTTGTCCAGTTCTGGGGCTCTAACAATGGCAAGGTGACTGCCGAAGCTTCAATATGAGTCAAGTAAGCCAGGCTCTGAGGGGAGGGGATGATCGCTCCTCTTGACTCTCCAGCCTACTAGAGAGTTTAGAATGAAAGCATGGCATTAGTGAGGTAGCTATGCTAGCCCAAGAACAGTTACAACGGATTGGTTCAGTTGCGAAAGAGAGCGGACTGCCAATCAAAACGATTCGCTATTACGATGAGTTAGGGTTGCTCAAAACTTTTGGCAGAACAGAAGGCAACTATCGACTGTTCAACTCAGATGTATTTGGTCGTTTGCGGTTTATCAAACGCGCTCAAAGTTTAGGGTTAAACCTGTTAGAGATCAAAGAATTTCTAGAAGTGCATGATCAAGGTGATTTACCGTGCGATCACATCAAAGTGAAACTAGAAGATAAGCTCTCACAAATTGAGCAGCAAATCCAGCAATTACAGATTCTGAAGCAGGAGTTGAACGGGCTTCTATCTGGTTGGGAAGCTATTCCTGAGCATCCTGAAGAAACAATCTGTCCGATTATTGAACGAGCATAAAAACTCTTTGAGTTTAATAATTTTTCAGCCTATGCGTTATAAAAACATAGGCTATTCTTGTTGGTGCTATTTTGAAATCATATTTAGAATAAGCAAGCCGTGTTTTTGTTTAATTTTGATTCTTTTTTGATTGCTTCTATTGACTCTCCAGCCAACTAGAGAATTTACGCTAATCCTAGTTGGAAAACTTCGATTGATTGGAGGTCTGCCATGAGAAGTTATCTTGAATCATTCAATGGTTACGCAGAGAAAAAGGAGCCATCACAACTCTCAGATGGGTTTAGACCCCAGTTTGAGGGAGTTAGCGATTGGTTCAATCACACCGTTAACGCGATCGCCCATGCCCTGCTCAGAAACTCAGATCCATTCATCTGGCAGAAGACCGATCGCAATGGCAATACCTGGTGGATTATTGATGATCCACTCACCGGAACTCGCTTCCACGCTGTGTCTGAAGAAGAAGTTCGTGCCTGGATTGAACAGCGTTATTATGCTCAACCCAAGTCCTCTGGAAATAATTCGAGCGATTTCAATCCACCTCTAATTGAACGGTGGTGAACTATGCAATCATCTGAACTTCCAACATCTTCTCAAAACGATTTACAACCATTGCCAAAGGATTCACGAAAGCGAGCGCCCCTCGGGTTACTCCTCATTGTGTTCCTACTGGGTGGCGGTGGAATTGCTTGGTGGCGTGTGCTGCCTCCAAATGATCAAGCCACTGCAACGGCTCAACAAGCACCGATGCCTGTTAAAACCATTGCATTACAGGCAGAAACGATTGAGGAGCGGTCAGAATTTGTGGCAAATTTACAATCCCGCCGTTCTGTAACATTGCGTCCCCGCACTCAAGGTCAAATTACCCAAATTCTAGTAAGTCCTGGACAACGGGTAGCATCTGGAACAGCGTTAATTCAGATTGACCCCTCTGAGCAGCAAGCGGTTGTTAACAGTGCCTATGCGAGTGTGGCTTCGGCTCAGGCGAACGTTGATAACGCGAATGCGGTACTGCGATCGCTACAAGCTGAGCGATTGTCCAAAGTAGCAGAGATGCAACTGAGCCAAGTTGAGCACGATCGATACGTTGCTCTTGCCACCGAAGGAGCTGTTTCTCAGCAAACGCGAGATCAGTATGCCAGCCAGTTAGAAGTTACCAAGGCAAGTTTGCGAGCAATTGATGAACAGATTCAAGCACAGCGAGCGGCTGTAGCCCGGGCTGAGAAGGCAGTTCAAGAAGCACAGGCACGCATTCAAGCACAGCAGGTGCAGCTGCAATACTTCCAAATTACAGCTCCGTTTGCTGGAGTGGTGGGCGATATTCCAGTCAAAGTCGGTGACTTTGTGGATACCTCCACATCACTTTTAAGCGTTGCAGAGAATGACCAGCTTGAAGTGAATTTCTCAATTCCGGCTGAACAGGCATCGCGCCTTCAAATTGGTAGTTCTGTAGATATTACGAATGGGCAAGGACAACATCTCGGCACCAGTAAAATCTTTTTCATTGCGCCTAATACGGCTGGCACAACACAATCCGTTTTAGTAAAAGCCTTGCTGAACAACGCAAATGGACAACTGCGAACGGATCAATTTGTCAGAGCTAACGTGAGTTGGAACCAACAACAAGGTGTACAAATTCCAACAACGGCTGTGACGCGCTTAGGTGGAGAAACCTTTGTATTTGTCGCGGAATCCTCTAAAACTGGATTGGTCGCTCGACAACGGTTAGTTGAACTGGGCAGCATTGATGGAAACAAATATCATGTCCTGAACGGATTAAAGCCAGGAGAGAAGGTCATTGTCTCCAATCTATTTGCATTGAGAGAAGGAACCCCGATCGCGCCACAGTAGGGCAAAACTTCTACAGCAAAATCCCTCCAAGATTCAACACTTATCTTCCTTACGCTTCGTCTCACGCAGGATCTAACCCACCTCATTCCCTGGGTATTCGATATGTTTGTCAATTTTTTCATCAAGAAACCCGTCTTTGCGATCGTATGCGCGCTCGTTATTCTCATCGTTGGGCTGATTAGCATTCCAACCTTGCCCATTGAGCAGTACCCCGACATCAGCCCACCCCAAATTACAGTGACCGCAAATTATGTGGGTGCCAGTGCTCAAGTCGTTGAAGATACTGTGACAACTGTATTGGAGCGACAGATTAACGGGGTAGAAGGGATGCGCTACATCAGTTCCACCAGCAGCAACGATGGCACCAGTAGAGTTATCATCACGTTTCAGCAAGGGTATGACCTGAGTGTAGCGGACTCTGATGTGCAAAATCGGGTACTGCAAGCTGAACCCCAGTTACCTGAGGTGGTGCGACAAACCGGGGTGATGGTCTCCAAGCAATCGAGTGCGATCGTTCTGGCAATGGCACTTTACAGCGAAGATGACCGCTACGACGACACCTTCATCAGCAATTATGCCGACCTGTATGTGCTGGATCCACTGCGGCGAATTCCCGGTGTTGGCAATGTGGTTGCGTTTGGCGATCGCCGTTATGCCATGCGAATTTGGTTAGATCCGCAACAGCTAGCCAGCCGCAGCCTGACCGCTCAAGATGTGATCACTGCCCTGAATCAGCAAAATTTGCAATTGGGGATTGGTAGTATTGGACAACCCCCCGCCCCCGATGGACAACTGTATCAAATCGACTTGCAAACAGACGGTCGCCTAAAAGAAGCAGGTGAGTTTGAAAATTTGATCCTCAAAGCGAATCCCGATGGCACAACCGTCAAGCTTAAAGACGTAGGACGGGCTGAATTAGGAGCTGAGAGCTACAGCACGTTCGCCAGCTATAAAGGACACGTTGCCGTCGGCTACCAAATTCTGCAAATTCCGGGCAGCAATGCTTTAGAGATTGCCAAAGCCGTCAAAGCGGAGATGCAACAACTGTCACAAAACTTTCCACCCGGATTGAGCTATGACATTCCCTATGATTCCTCTCTGTTTGTGGAGGCATCTTTCCGAGAAGTAATCATCACGCTACTTCAATCCGTTGGGTTGGTTGTACTGGTCATCTTTCTGTTCCTACAAGATTGGCGCACGACCATTATTTCGGCGGTTACAATTCCCGTGTCGTTAATTGGTACATTTGCCTTTGTCAAACTGTTTGATTTCTCCCTCAATAGCCTCACATTGTTTGGTCTAACTCTGGCAACGGGCATGGTAGTGGATGATGCGATCGTGGTGGCAGAAGATGTGACTCGATTAATTCAAGAGAAGGGATTAAGTCCGATTCGAGCCACGGCGGAAGCGATGCGTGAGTTATTTAGCTCTGTGATTGCCAGTGGAATTGTGCTAATGGCAGTTTTCATTCCGGTAAGCTTCTTACCCGGAACGGCTGGACAACTGTACAAGCAGTTTGCCCTGACCATTACCTTCTCGATCGCCATCTCAACCTTCAATGCCTTGACCCTAACGCCAGCCCTATCTGCTCTCCTACTACGGGAACAGGCACGACCCCGTGGAGTTTTGGGGTGGTTGGCAAAGCGAATCAATGGATTTCTGAATTGGCTACGGCATAGATATCAGCGATCGCTTCAGGTTCTCACCCGCTTCAAGCAAGTCGTGATGATCTTGTTTATCGCCTCACTGGTGCTGACGGTAGGGCTATATTTGCGAGTTCCCCAAGCCTTTTTGCCGCAGGAAGACCAGGGGTACTTTATTAACCTAATTCAGGCATCCGATGGTGCTTCCCTCAACTACACCCGACAGATTGTGACGCAAGCAGAGCAAATCTTACTCCAACAGCCGGAGATTCAAGGTACGTTTGCAATGGGCGGGGTTGGCTTTAGTGGTAATACGCCCAACCGAGGATTAATGTTTGCCCCTCTAAAGCCTTGGGATGAGCGTCAAGAGCCAGAACAGTCTGTCTCTGCTATCTTGAGTCGGGTGCAGGCACCTTTGATGGGAATTCCTGAAGCTCCAGTCCTAGCGGTCAATCCTCCCACAATTCCCAGTCTCGGCAGCACTGGAGGGTTTGTCTTTCAGTTGCAGGATCGGGGCGATCGTAGCACTAGTGACATCAGCGCTCTAGATCAAATCAAAATGGAATTACTGACTCGCGCTAACCAAACCCCTGGATTGCAAGGAGTCTTTAGCACCTACACCGCCAATGCTCCACAGTTACGAATTGAGGTTGATCGCAATAAAGCAGAAGCCCTCCAGGTGTCTGTTGAGGAAATTTACAACACCCTGCAAACTTACATTGGCTCCCGGTATGTCAACGACTTTAACGCCTTTGGTCGCACCTATCGAGTGTATGTCCAGGCAGATGAGCAGTTTCGGTCTAATCCAGATGATATTGGTCAGTTGTATGTGCGATCGCATCAGGGAGAGATGATTCCTCTCAGTAATTTGGTGACTATCACTCCCACAACAGGTCCTCAAACCATTAACCACTACAACCTGCATCGTGCCATTGAAATCAATGGGGCTGCTGCTCCGGGTTATAGCTCTGGGCAAGCGATTCAGATCATGGAAAAACTTGCGGCTGAAGTCATTCCCGCTAACATGGACTTTGAATGGTCTGGGATTTCCTTAGAAGAATTGGAATCAGGTGGGCAAGCCCCGTTAATCTTTGGCTTGGGTGTGTTCTTCGTATTTCTCGTTTTAGCAGCCCAATACAATAACTTTGTTGATCCGCTGATCATTATGTTGTCTGTACCCCTGGCGGTCTTAGGCGCATTATCAGCACAGTGGATGCGGGGATTGTATAACGACATCTATTGCCAGGTAGGGCTGTTGATGTTAGTTGGACTAGCCAGCAAAAACTCGATTCTCATGGTGGAATTTGCCAATCAGCTACGATCGCAAGGATTACCCCTGACAAAAGCCATCATTGAAGCGTCTCAAGATCGCCTGCGCCCCATTTTGATGACCGCGATCGCCGCTTTACTGGGAGCTTATCCAATGTTGTTTCCTACTGGAGCAGGTTCTGCTAGTCGTCAGTCATTGGGAACCGCAGTCTTTGGTGGTACGTTCGTCACCACGTTTCTCAGTCTCTTTGTTGTTCCTGTTCTCTACATTGTGATCGGCAAAATTCGAGAGCGAATGATACGACCAAAAACCATTCAACCCGTTGATGAGTGGGTGTAGTCAAATTAGGCAAAAATTTTCGATTGAGGGCTTGACTCTCTAGCTAACTAGAGACTCTAGGATTACAACAAGGGTTAAAAAGTTAGCTGCTCAAGAAAGCTACTTAACTCCAAGCTTTTTCAATACACCTTAATACCCACCTTGTTGAATCTATTTCAGATGTAGAAATGAATCGGTTTATTACTGCGATCGCCATTGTCAGCACATTATCCATTGCTCAAGGTTGCACACAACTTGCTCAAGTTAAGGAGGAACCCACTATGACAACCACAACTCATCCAAAGGCGGCTCATGCAGAAGAAACAAATCACAGTCATCCTATAACTCACACTGCAAGTCATGGTGAGCATGGAGGTGATCATGCAAACACTTCTGCATCAACTCAGGCAAAGCTCATAACGACTGGTGTGATTACTCCTAATGCTTCCACTATCCTTCAGATTGATGTACAGGATGAGAACGGAAAAGCGCTCGCCCAGTTCGATCAATTCCAAGAGCAGGTTATGCACCTAATTGCTGTCAGCGATGATTTGCAAGTCTTCCAACATCTTCATCCTGTGTACAAAGGCAATGGACGATTTGAGGTTGAAGTACAGTTTCCTCAGTCCGGCAATTACACGCTGTTCAGCGACTATCAACCGACAGGACAACCTGAGCAAGTTTCTGTGCTGAAAACCCAAGTTGCTGGAAATACTGCTCCTGTGGCTCAGGCCGATTGGAGCCGTACCAAAACTTTTAATGAAACTATTGTTGGTTTTGCTCCAAACCAAGCCACAGTCCGAGCAGGGCAAGAGGTTGTTTTGCCCTTTAACCTACAAGATGCAGCCAGTTATCAACCCGTTACTGATTTACAGCCTTACTTGGGTGAAAAAGGACATCTGGTCATTCTGCGTCAATCTCCTACTTTAACGCGAGAAAACTACATTCATGCTCACGCTGTGCAGAATACCCCCGCAAACCAAATTCACTTTGCAACACGCTTTCCACAGCCCGGAAGGTACAAATTGTGGGGACAGTTCAATCGCAACGGTGAAATTATTACGGCTGATTTTTGGGTAGAGGTCGTTGAGTAGTATCATATCTCCGCTTCTGGCTGCATGATTGGGATTATGCTGATCAGACTCACGGCTCCATCGTCCATCACCAACATCCTGTATTGCCTTCTCCTTAACCGAGGGAAGGCAACGTTAGCGAGTAAGTAGCTAGGCAGATTTAAGCGTAAGACGCTCCAATGTCCACCCACCTTGTTGACTGCGATGCTCCATGCCTTCAATAATAGCATTCGCTAAGTCATACTCATTGTCGAAGTTTCTACCCGCAATTTCATGCGTTTTGAGTTGATGCCACTGTGTCTCAATCAAATTCATTTCTGAACTGTAGGGTGGCGAAAAAATAAATATAACCCTTGGGTTTGCCATTGTTGCCAGTGTTCACGGGCAAGGTAACTGGTATGGGCAGAGCCATTATCCTGAACAATGACGGTAATGCGTCCTGTTTGCTGCAAGGTCTGTTCGCACTTGAGGGCAATCTGCTGCATCACTTTGACATACCGTTCTTTGGTAAAACTGCCTTGTCCCAAAGCATAGTCAAACGACTCCTCCACCTGCCATATGCCGAGAATGCTGATGCGATCTCCGTAGGTCTTCACCTGCTCAATCCGTTTTTGTGTCCCAATGCGAGCATAGCTATAACTCACAGGACTCTCTAAACAACATCCCGATTCATCCAGGTATTTGAGATCCAGGTGCCCTTCCTGTGCCGCTAGTTGCAACGTAGCTAGGTCCGCTTGCTTCAGAGCTTTTGCCTCAGGGTCTTGCCGACCTCGTTGGCACTGTCTTGTCCGTTTCCACACAAACCCCTTTTTTTGAGCACTCGACGAATTCGCTCAGCACTCAGCTCTAGTTGCCGCTCTTGCTTCAGTTTCAAGGCGAGTTGCAGACTGTTGTATGTCCTCGGCTCCTGCTCCAGGCATTGTTCCAGATAGAGCAAATCAGCCTCTTGCCATTTGGGTTTAGCTCCCCGTCCAGGCGCGTCCCACAGTCCCCCTAAGCCATCTTGTTGCCACCGGCGCAGCGTTTGGCGCACCGTGTTCTCCTGATACTCGAAGATCTCGGCAATGGAAGGAACGGTCCAGCCCTGGGCATTCAATCGTAGCATGTGTGCCCGATCACGAGTCCGTTGAGGAACTGTGGTCGCAACCCGCAATTCGCTCAACGCTCGATCTTCTTCTGCACTCAATTGAACATGTACGGGGGCAGGCATAACTGACAAAATTCTAGAGGGGGTGCTCCCTTCTATCTTACGTTTAATTTCGACTGCCTACTTACGCTAACATTTCATCCTGGTTTGATTTTTTTGTCTTATAGTGCCGATGGAGATGAGCCAATCTTTCTTAGGAGCCAGATATGCAGTTGAAATTAGGTATCAGCATTGCAGCCGTTGGCGCACTCAGCATTGCGGCATTGGCTAGTTTGAACGTATCTAACTTATCCCATACACAATCGCCCTACGTAACACAGATAGGTAGCTCTATTCGAGGCTTGAGTACGCAGGAAATTAATGATCTGTTAAATGGACGAGGAGCAGGCTATGCTCGTACTGCTGAATTGAACAGCTATCCAGGTCCTAGACACGTCTTAGATTTGAGACAAGAACTAGTCTTGTCTTCAGAACAAGAGCAGCAGATCGAAGCCATATTTAGGCAGATGAATACAGAAGCGAAACAAGTCGGGCAGAACATTGTTGAACTTGAACGGAAATTCAGTAATGCTTTTGCTCAAAGAACGATTTCAGAGTCCGAAATTGAAGAGCAAACTCAGGAGTTAGCAATGCTGTATGGTCAATATCGAGTGATCCATCTGCAACCCCATTTGGAAGTTCAACGGTTACTTTCACCTGAGCAAATTGCCAAATATGACGAACTGCGAGGTTATAGTGATGCGTCGGTTCAACCTACTCCTAATTCTCCAGCACACCATCATTGAAGAGGCGATCGCTCTTCCTATCCCAACTTCACGCGCCGTAGCAGCATGGCATTAATAGCAACCACAACAGTGGAGACACTCATAAATAAAGCCCCAACAGCCGGAGAGAGCAAAATTCCTAAAGGATAAGCCACTCCTGCAGCAAGGGGAATCCCAATCACGTTGTAACCTGTTGCCCAGAACAGATTTTGAATCATCTTGCTGTAGGTTGCTTTCGCGAGTTTCAAGGCATAAGTGGCATCTAATGGGTTACTCTTCACGAGAACCAAATCCGCAGACTCGATCGCCACATTGGTTCCTGCCCCGATCGCAATTCCTAGATCAGATTCAAATAAGGCAGGAGCATCGTTAATGCCATCACCGACAAAAGCGGTCGGTTGTTCTGCCTTGAGTCGCCGGACTAGTGCAGCTTTGTCTTGGGGCAATACACGGGCATAGTAGCGATCGATTCCTAGCTGCTCGGCAACGGTCTTTGCCACTGCTTCCGCATCTCCGGTAATCATCACTACCTGTACATCCATCTCTTGCAGCCGTTGTACTGCAACACGGGCTTGCTCACGTACTTGATCTGCTAGTCCAAACAACGCCAGAACTTGGCGATCGTCAAGCAATACAATTGCGCTTTCTCCTTGTAATTCTGCCGTCTTTAGTCCTCCTCGAATTGGATTCGAGACAGTTAACTCCAATTCTTCTGCCCATTCGGGTCGTCCGACCCGGTAGCGTTTACCATTGACTGTTCCTTCAACGCCTTTACCTGCAACGGCCTTAAATTCACTTCCCTTGGGTAGCTCCAACTGACGGTTGTTGGCTTCCTGCACGATCGCTTGTGCTAGAGGATGTTCTGATAGTGATTCTAGAGCTGCTGCGATCGCTAACGCTTCTGTTTCTCCAATCCCTTCTGTGAAAATATGTTGTACGCCAAATCGCCCCTCTGTGAGCGTGCCCGTTTTGTCGAAGGCGATTGCTCGAATGTTACGTGCCCGCTCAAATGCCTCTCGTTTACGAACCAAAATGCCATGCTTGGCAGACATTGAAGTGGCGTTAACCAGCACCAGAGGAATCGCCAATCCTAACGCATGAGGACAGGTGATCACGAGAACGGTGACTGCACGGTTGATGGCAAACGTGAGGGTTGAACCGACTGCCAACCAAACGACAAACGTTAATGTACCAATCCCAATTGCAGCCAAGGTAAGCCAGTAGGCAAGCTGATCGGCTAACGCCTGGTATCGACTGCGAGAGGTTTGTGCTTCTTCTACCAAGCGCATAATTTGACTTAATGTGGTCTGCTCTCCAGTGCGGGTCACTCTTACAGTTAGTGCACCTTCACTGTTAACTGCTCCTGCAACCACCTCGTCACCAACCTGCTTGGTTACGGGACGTGATTCTCCTGTTAGGAAGGCTTCGTTGACGCTGGAGCCGCCTTCAATTACTTCTCCATCAATTGGAATCTGTTCGCCAGGACGGATCAAAATCGTGTCATTTCCACTCAAATCACTCACCGAAACATCTTCAATGCGTCCATTCACTAGGCGATGAGCAACAGAAGGGACTAGATCGGCTAAATGCTCTAATGCACGGCTGGCTCCCTGTACCGATGCCATTTCAATCCAATGCCCCAAAAGCATTACATCCACCAGTGTTGCCAGTTCCCAATAAAAAGATTCTCCCTCTAAGCCTAAGGTAACTGCTACGCTGTAAACAAATGCCACCGTAATCGCTAGCGCAATCAGCGTCATCATTCCAATCTGACTGCGTAGCTCATACCAGGCTCCTCTAAGAAAAACCCAACCTCCGTAAAAGTAGATGATGGTACTTAGGAGTGGGCTAACCCAGCCCGAACCTGAAAACTCAATGGCTCGATAGCCAAACCACATTTGAAAGTGAGATGCAAAGTAAAGGACGGGCAGGGTCAGTAGCAAACAGATAAAGAATCGACGTTTGAAAATTTCTGGGCTATGACCGGCATGTTTATTGTGACCCATGTGGTTGCCGTGTCCCGCATGGTGATCTCGTGCTGACGCAAGCTGTTGTTGGTGTTCATGATGCCCAACATATTCTTCTGCCTGCTGAAGCTCGTGATGCCTTCCTTGGGGGCCAGAATTTTGATGCCCGTGATGATGGTCATGCTGCATAACCCCCCCTGTAAATGCTAGAAGTATGATGCGAAACCAGATATCACCATCTCAGACAGAAGTACCTTTTGCTGTATCGATGCTCCTAATTCTCAAATACCACATAAAAGTGAAACGGGGATGAGGTTTCTAATTTTATTTATAATTCGTTATTCATGAGTTGGTTTGCTAATTTCATTGCACCTCAATCTAACCACTATGAAAGAGGAAGTGCTAAGAGTTCATGCTGATTTTAATTTTTGTGCTAAATACTACAAATTCAGTTGTTGCGAAGGAGTGAACTTCTATGAAACGTCTGATTCTCGCAAGTCTCTTTGCTGCTGATCTTAGTGCTGTGTTTGCAGCAACAACCCAAGCTCAAAAACTGCTTTCTGACGATTCCAATCCTTCTGATCTTGGCAATACTACTGTTGATACCAGTCAGATAATTAATCCTACTCCCCGACGATAGTTGGCAATTTCTATTCTCTAAATTCAAAGTAGCCCTGGAGAAGGCTGCTCTAATTTAGGAGATGAACAAGGTGGCTTCAGGAGAAACAAATTTCATCCTGATTTGATATTTCCATGCAATACTGCTTTTCAACTTTTGTGAAGACTTCGAACCTGTACTGTTACCCCTGCCTCAGGAAATGCCGATGGCTCTTACTCCCAAACGCTCTGATCTAATGACAAGAGATCGCTTTGCTGGAATGTGTCTTAGCCTGCTGCTGCTAATGACCTCATCTGAAGTATTCGCTCATACAGGGCACGGTGACGAGTTTCATCAGAATCAGTCGGCTCAGTCAGCAAGCGCGATCGACATTGATGCTGAAACAGCAGAGCGGATGGGATTAAAAGTAGAACCCGTAGCCCGTCAAGCGTTAGCATTTGGGGTACAAGCAACCGGACAAATTGAAGCTTCCCCTAGCAAAAGGGTAAGAGTTACGAACCCTGTAGGTGGAACAGTGGTCAAGCTGTTGGTGGAACCAGGGCAAACTGTTGAAGTGGGGCAGCCCTTAGCTGTGATCACCAGCGGCGAACTGGCAGATCTAAGAGTTACTGCACTAGAAAATTCTGCAGAGCGGCAGGGGGATGTGCAACAGGCTCAAGCCAACTTGCGATTGGCGCAACAAACCTATGAGCAACAACAGCAGATTGCTTTAGCTGCCATTAATCAGGCTCGGACAGAGGTGAAAGTTGCTCAAGAGCAATACGATCGCGACAAAGAACTGACAGAGCAGGGAGCAATTCCCAGACGAGAATTCTTGGAGTCGGAGGCGCACTTGGCAACGGTACGACAAGCGTTGACTGAGGCTGAAAGTCGGCTAGAGGTATTGGAAGCTCGAACTGAATTAGAGCGTGCTCAAACGGCTGTTCAGGTTACCCAATCTCGTGCTCAACTGAGTGCAGTCACTTACAGAACTCGACTGCAACAATTGGGAGCAGAGGCAAATTCAGATGGCACGATTACCATCAAAGCCCCTATTACAGGCACTATTGCTGATCGCGAAGTCACGCTCGGTCAATCGGCTCAGGATGCGGGCGCAATCCTGATGACTATCGTGGACGATCGCGTGGTGCTGGCAACTGCTAACGTCTATGAGAAGGATCTAAGTCAGGTCGCTCAGGGACAGCGAGTACGGGTTACAGTGTCAGGTCTTCCCAATCAGGTATTTGAAGGACGGATCACTACGATTGGATCAGCTGTCGAAGGAGACAGCCGGGTTGTGCCAGTAAAAGCAGAATTAGACAACGCTGATGGAGCACTCAAACCAGGAATGTTTGCTGAACTGGAAGTGCTAACTGACCGCACCCCAGAACCCGTTGTCGTCGTTCCTGAGTCAGCGATCGTTGAGGCAAATGGTCAGCAGCTTGTCTTTGTCCAGAACGGCAACACCTTTCAGCCCATAGAAATAACGCTGGGCAGACAGGCTGGAAACTTGGTTGAAGTGAAAAGCGGACTGTTTGATGGCGATCGAGTTGTGACTCAACGGGCGAATCAACTATACGCTCAATCATTACGAGGTGGCACGGCAGAGCCAGAGCAAGCTGAAGCAGCCGAAGCAACTACAGTGCGTGCCCCTTTGCCGTGGTGGGTTGTCATCCTAGGAGGCGGGATGCTAGCGATCGGTACGTTTGTTGCAGGTGCTTTCTGGTCCAATCGTCGCAACCGCAGGCAACTCACTGCAACGATTAACCAACTGGAACATTTAGAAGATTCTCACAACGGACATCACGCTCAGTCCAGGTCTGATTATGAGCCTGCTCTCCGCTCAGTAGAGGCTCATCAGCCAGAGTCTGAAGCTCGAACTCCGCCTCACCAGCATCACTGAGTTGCGTCCTAGCGATCGCTCTTAATTTAGTCAGTGATCGCCCTACTAACAATTAAATTCCTATGCTGAGTTCTATCATTCAATGGGCCATCGCCCGCCGCTGGCTGGTGATTTCGGGCGCAATGATCCTAACTATCTGGATCTTTCGCACCATTATTCAGATGCCGCTGGATGTATTCCCCACGTTTGCACCACCGCAGGTCGAAATCCAAACGGAAGCACCGGGACTGGCTCCAGAAGAAGTGGAATCGTTGGTGACATTGCCGATCGAAAGCGCAATCAATGGCACACCAGGCGTGAGTGCAGTACGGTCTTCCAGTGCAGCCAGTATTTCAGTGGTGAGAGTAGTTTTCAACTGGGGCACCGATATCTATCAAGCCCGACAGCTTGTGACGGAACGATTGCAGTCTGCTGAAAGCAAACTGCCAGAAGGGATTGAAACCCCGCAAATTGCACCCATCAGTTCGCCCATTGGCACGATCGTCACCTATGCCTTCACATCCCAGACAATTGACTTGATGGAAATGCGGCGAATTGTTGATTGGCAAGTCACAAATCGCCTTCTAGCAGTGCCAGGAGTCACGCAAGTCATCGTGTTTGGTGGCGATGAGCGGCAGTACCAAGTTCTAGTATCCCCAGAAAAACTACAGGCGTTCAACGTTTCCCTTCAAGACGTATCAGAAGCAGTGGCGGCGGCAAACGTGAATGCGCCAGGGGGGTATTTGATTACGCCCGATCGCGAAAAACTGATTCGAGGCATCGGGCGAATCGAAGACATTGAAGCCTTGAAGCAATCTGTGATTACGGCTCGCAGTGGCACACCTGTCAGAATCACAGATGTTGCCGATGTGAAAATTGGCGCAGCCGTGAAGCGCGGAGATGCCAGCGTCAACACCCAAAAAGCGGTCGTGGCGATCATCAACAAACAGCCCCAAGCCGACACGCCGACCGTCACCCGCGCCGTTGAAGCCGCAATGACCGAGGTAAAAGCTGGGTTGCCAGAAGGGATCCAGGTAGACACGACCTTTCGCCAAGAGACTTATATTGATGCGTCGATCGAAAATGTCCGGACAGCCTTAATCGAAGGCAGCATCATCGTCGCCTTAATCTTGATTCCGTTCTTAATGAACTGGCGCAACTTGGCGGTCTGTTTGGCGGCGCTGCCTCTGTCTTTACTGGTTGGTGTGTTGGCGCTCAACTGGCTCGGACAGGGCTTGAACACCATGACACTGGGAGGATTGGCAGTGGCGATTGGGTCTGCCGTCGATGATGCGATCGTGGATGCCGAAAACGTGTACCGCTGCCTGCGAGAAAATAAATACTCTCCCCATCCCCGCCCTGTATTAGAGGTCGTGTTTGAGGGGTGTCAGGAAGTGCGCGATTCCGTATTTGGAGCCACCATTATTACGATCGTCGTCTTTTCTCCTATCTTTGCACTCACAGGCGTAGAAGGCAGCATTTTCATCCCAATGGGGTTGGGCTACTTGGCAGCGGTATTAGCTTCCAGCGTTGTCGCCTTGACCGTCACGCCTGCGCTCTGCGCGATTCTGCTGCCCTATGGTCGCCTGCCTGAACGCGAACCCTGGGTTGCTCGGTTCTTCAAAAGAATCTATTTACCACTGCTCACATTTTCAATGCGGCGATCGACCGTTATTTTAGGCATTGCAGTGGCAAGTCTAGTGGCGGCGGCGATCGTTGTGCCCTCATTTGGACGCATCTTTCTCCCAGAATTTCAGGAGCAATCGTTGGTCAACACGCTGCTGCTTTATCCCGGTTCATCGTTGGACGCAACGAACGGTGCTGCATCCGTACTGGAATATAAGCTGAAGGATAATCCTAACTTTCAGAGCATTCAAGTGCGGTCAGGACGGGCAGCCGGCGATGCTGATGCCGCAGGTGTGAATCTAACTCACCTGGACGTGGAGTTGAGCGAGATAGGGATGAGAGACCGCGAAGCCAGTGTGGAGCTGTTGCGCGAGGAGTTTAGCAAAGTGCCGGGAGCCGCACCCAACGTGGGGGGCTTCATCTCCCACCGCATGGACGAAGTGCTCTCAGGGGTCAGAAGCGCGATTGCCGTCAAAATCTTTGGACCTGAATTAGAACAACTTCGTACTCTGGGACAGCAAGTGAATGATGTGATGCAATCGGTTGAGGGCATTGTTGATCTCCAGCTTGAACCACAGATTCCAGTTGAACAAGTTCAGATTCAGTTCGATCGCGTTGCTGCTGCCCGATATGGTTTAACCATTGGGCAACTATCAGAAACGATCGAAACAGCGCTCAATGGACGAGTGGTTTCACAAGTTTTAGAACAACAGCAAACCTTTGACTTAGTGGTGTGGTTGGAACCAGAAGCCCGCCAAAGCCTGGACACGATTGGTAACTTAATGGTTGATACGCCCGGTGGCAATAAAATTCCGCTGGCTCAGGTGGCAACGGTTCAAGACGGCACAGGACCGAACACGATTAACCGTGAAAACGTCTCTCGCTTGATTGTGGTAGCCGCTAACGCTCAAGGAAGAGATTTGCGATCTGTCGTAAACGATATTCAGGCAAAGGTTAATCAGCAGGTGCAGATTCCTGCGGGTTATTACATCCAATACGCAGGACAATTTGAAGCGGAAGCACGGGCATCTCAAAACATTTTGCTCTTCAGCGCGATCGCCTTTGTCGTGATTACGATCATCATGTATCTCTCGGTGAAATCAGTGGCTTCCACTGCCATGATTATGATTAACCTGCCTCTAGCGTTGGTTGGCGGCGTGATCGCTGTTGCACTGACGGGAGGCATCTTGTCGATTGCCTCGCTGGTAGGGTTTGTGACGCTGTTTGGGGTTGCTACCCGAAATGGGTTGCTGCTGGTAGACAACTACAACACCAAGTTTGCCGCCGGAATGCCGTTGAAAGACCTCCTGATCCAAGGATCGATGGAACGGCTCAACGCCATTCTGATGACGGCGTTTACCTCAGCGTTAGGATTAGCACCCCTTGTCTTAGCAGGTGGACCTGGAAAAGAGCTACTGCAACCCCTATCGATCGTTGTTTTGGGTGGACTATTTACCTCTACCGCCCTGACGCTGCTGATATTACCCGCGCTTTACGCGAAGTTCGGCAAGTACCTTTTCCCCAAAAGGTCGGTCGTTGAGAACGGCAAAGTCTCTCAACCAGAGATGGAGCGGATTCAAGGAAATGTTTAACCGTTGGGTCAGCAGTTTTTTCACCCACTAACACTGCTTTGTCAGAGCCGACTTCATCTTGTCAGTTTTTCATTTAACTCATTCAAGGAACTAAGCCATGAAAGTTAACAAATTCTTTACCGCTATTGCTGTTAGTTTGGGGCTGCTGTTGGGAGCCTGTGCTAGTGGTGGAGAGCAATCTGCTTCGGACGCTCCTGCGGCAAGTCCGTCTGTAGCAAGCTCCCCTGTGGACGAATCTCCTGCTGCATCCCCTGAAATGGCAGACCATTCTGCACCTGCTCAAGGCGGGCAAGTGGTTGAAGTCGGAGCGTATCACTTAGAGCTAGTTGCAGCACCAGAAGCAAGCGGAACCCACTTGGATCTTTTCCTACAATCTGGTGATACTCATGAGGCAATCGAAGGAGCAACGGTGACAGGTCAAGTTCAGCTACCCGATGGCTCTCAGAAGGAAGTTGATTTTGAATATGATGCACAGGGCAAGCACTACACAGCGTTATTGTCTGAAGCAGCATCCGGTGAATATAAAGTTGCTGTTCTCACTGATATCAACGGTGAAAAAGTGAACGGACGCTTTAGTTTTACTAAGTAGATAGGTTTTTATCAGGAAGTTTAGCTGCCGTTTTAACAATTAAATAAGGCAGGCTGCTTGCATTCTCTATCTTAAAATTGGGAATACAAGCAGCTTTATTTGATCAGATGGAATTCCGGTTTTAAGCAGTAACAATACCCATATATTCTAGAAATACTAAACCTTTGTAGTGAAAACTTACATGCTACGTTTATTATGCAAGCTGTTTATTGCAGTAGAAAGTGTAATTTCAATCACAAGTTTCATCCTCATTTCACATTTTTTCGTCATACTTAAAAAAAGAAACCAAAAGGAGTATATCCATGAAGAAAGTAATTTCTGTCTGTCTGATTGCTGCTACTCTTGCTGTTGCAATCCTGCCTGCTAATGCTACTTCTGGGAAGTATTCTTCTCAAGAGGAACATCGTCGCCATCATCGCGAACAGGTGATTAATAACTAATTTACAGCTTCTTGAGCTATGAATTAAAGCTAGTGTGCAGTGAATAATATCAGTTTTGAATGCTTCAAAAACGCTTGCTTTCATTAGGAGGTTTTTGAAGGTAAACTGTCACTGTTTCACTAACCGGATTGTTTGAATACTCTACTCGATTATTTTATTAATTTGAGTAGAGTGTTTGTTGATAAACATTTTAAGGAATTAAGCTATCTCTAAATTTCAGGATTTTAGACTAAAGAAGATAAGGATTGAATTTGTTGAAACAATATATGGGCTTTACGACTAGAATTGCTTAAAGCAGTTAAATCTTTAAGAAGATCTTGAGATGAGGGTTTTGCTTGTTGAAGATGAGCCAGATTTGGGTGCAGCTCTAGAGCGATCGCTCAAACGTAAGAAATATGTAGTGGATTGGGTCACGGATGGTACCGAAGCGTGGCGGTTTCTCGAAAGTTCCCGGATTCCATACACTGTTGCGATCTTTGATTGGTTGGTGCCAGGACTATCTGGCATTGAACTCTGTCAACGACTCAGAGCCAAGCAGAATCCATTACCTGTACTGTTGCTGACGGCAAGAGATCGAATGGAAGACCGCGTCATGGGACTCGATGCCGGAGCCGATGATTACTTGATCAAACCCTTTGGCATGGCAGAATTGCTTGCTCGGCTGCGGGCGCTCCAGCGGCGATCGCTCCAAATTCAGCCCCCTCAACTGCAAGTTGGCAACCTCATTCTCGACTACAGCACCTCAACGGTTTCAATTTCCACTCCTGTAAGAGAGTCACAGAAAATTCTGCTGACTGCTAAAGAATTTCAGCTGCTGGAATACTTTATGCAACACCCCAATCAAATTCTCTCTCGTGATCAAATCATTGATCGCATCTGGCAAGCGGAAGCAGACTTCAACAGCAATGTGGTGGCAGCTCAAATGCGCTTATTGCGGCGGAAACTGACAGAGTATGGCTACGATCATTTGATTGAAACGGTTTATGGCCTGGGCTATAAGCTCAATACTCATGAAACATAGCCAAATTTTTCACACCACTCGACTGCGATTAGCAGGGCTATATGCCGGAACGATGGGAGTTATTCTCACGATTTGTGCTGTAGGTTTTTATGAAGCAATGGCACATAGCCATTTCTCCGAGTTAAATCACCGGATTGAAACGGTTGCTGGAACGCTGCATGATGGACTAGAAGCCTCTTTGCAAGAACCCAGCAAACTGGAGCCTGTTGTGCAAAAATTTGTTCCGACTCTATGTATTGCTGGAACAGATTGCTCATCTAACTCTACAGCCTTACATTACCTAGGAGTATTCCAGGAGAATGGCTATTACATTCGCTTCTTAAGTTTGTCTGGACAGTTATTAGCCAGTGGGGGGCGGGTGCCAACTGACTTACCCGCCCAGATCGAAACCGAACTTTGGCAAACGCTAGAAGCCCCTGACGGAACTCGTTATCGGCAACTGTCCTTACTGCTCAAAACCGCAAATCAAGATTCCTGGGGATATATGCAGGTCGGGCGATCGCTGTCTGAACTCGATGGGCACATGGTTTGGGTCAGGCTGAGTCTGCTGATTGGCTTGCCCAGTGCCATGCTGCTCGTTGTGGTTGCCAGTTGGTGGCTTGCCGGACAAGCCATGCAGCCCGTCTGTCGCGTCTCACGTTATTTGTCGTTGATCTCACGTTAGATGTCGGGTAGCAAGAGAGGTTAGAAGGCTTACCGTATAGGGGTTTGAGTGATGTAGTATGGTGTGTTGTATGT
>NZ_JAMPLI010000051.1:0-32788 GCF_039962475.1 Leptolyngbya sp. GB1-A1
ACGTTCTTCAGGGGTTAGCGTCACTCTGTACTTTTCTGCCATAAGGATTCCTGGTTTTTCCCAGTTTCCCTGATCCAGTTCTACCTGTCAAAACTGCCGTGGCGGACTACTAGCACATAACGCTTCTCTCAATAACTGGACTAAAAGATTGACCCTAATCCAATTATCTCGAAATTGGTTAGGCTCTGACGTTTGATAGAAGCAACAAGCCCAATTGTTAAGCAGAATAAAGACTATCTGATTCCAATCTGCTTTTTCTATTAAAAAAGTAATCCCTGAAGAAGTATAGATGATTTAGCGTTTACGTTAGATCGTTGGTCACGCTCTCTTCAATGCTGGCTTGAACGCTTGTCAAAACTAATATGCTAGGAAAGCTACTCAACGAGAGGTATCTCGTCTTGAAGGAGCTTGGCTCAGGTGGGTTTAGCACAACCTATCTGTGTCGAGATAGCTCTTTACCAGACGATCCAATCTGCGTCGTTAAGTTCATGTCACAGCATCCTGATTTGTCGGATGCTGAAGTTGAACGTTTATATCTACGTGAAGCGGAGATTCTGTATAAGCTCAAACATCCTCAAATTCCAACTCTGCTTACACGGAGAATTGAAAATGAACAGCGATATCTCGTCATTGAGTATATCGAAGGGGATGACTTAGCGCAGTTGTTGACACAAAAACAGTTGTCGCAACGACAGATCCTTTCTCTGCTTGAAGGACTTTTTGAGGTCTTAAAATTCATCCATTCTCGGCAAATCCTGCACCGGGATATCAAACCTAGTAACCTGATTTGGCGACATCGCGACCGAAAGCTAGTGCTAATTGACTTCGGCAGCGCGATCGATTTAACGCGGGATCATCAGGCGCAGCGATTTGGCACACACGGCTATATGCCGCCCGAACAGCAGGATGATGGCAACCTCGCCTTTCGCAGCGATCTCTATGCCGCAGGAATCACGGCGATCGAACTATTGACAGGAGTTCCACCAGGGCAGCTTCCTCGAAACCCTGAAACAGGCGAATTTGTGCTGGAACCCTTACTCAAGCAGCATCGCGTTCCGGCTCGACTGATTGAAATCCTGACCAAGCTCACCCGATTTCAGGCAAAGCACCGCTACGCCAATGCCAATCAGGTCTTGAATGATCTGAAAAAGCTATCGCGCCCTCAGCCTGCCAAGCCCAAAAGCAGCAATTGGATCATTCAGCATCCTGTCCTCAAGCTTCTGTTTGCTGGAACATTAGGAGCAACAACCCTTCTGGCAATGGGAAATGGACAGGTGAGCCTCCCAGGAGTCCCGCTGCAAAATCTTCGGGAGGCAATACTTGAGCTGATGCCGCGCCAACTCCTGCCTGCGGCATTACAGCCGCCCCAATTGAGCGTGCAGCCCGTGCGCTCGGTTCAGACCGGACTGTTAGAGCAGGTAGTAGGCGGCAATGAACTGATTACCCGCGACATTGAGGATCAAGTCACGATCTGGAACTGGGACGGAACCAAACTGATTCAACTCCCTGCTCGCCCCAGGCAGGACATCCAGCACATGGTCTTGAGTCCCAACGGCAACCGTCTTGCCTTGCTTTACAACCAGGAAATTCAGGTCTGGAGTGTACCGGATGGGGAGTTAAAGCGAACACTCCCCCTTCCCATGCGATCCGTGCAGGTGATCGCGTTGGGGATAAATGGTGCAAGGCTGGCAACGACCGATGGGCAACGCATTCAGATTTGGGACTTGCGGAAGTCACAACTGGTGCAGGAAATTGATGCCCGTGCCTGGGGCGATCGGATTACGTTTCTTTCGTATCTTCCCAACAACCTGTTAGCTTGCGGCTCACCCGATCATCGGCTGCATCTGTGGGACGCAGGCTTGGGACGGCGCACCCAGACCTTCGCCGGACACCAGGCATCCGTTACTCAAGCGCAACTTAGCCCCAATTACCAGCAGCTTTACACACTGGGACAGGATCGATTGCTGACCTGGAACTGGCAGAAGCGATCGATCGAGCAGGTATTCCCTCTCCAATCGGGTGCAATGATTCAGCTTGCAGCATCAGCAAACTTCCTGGTGGGCTTGCACTCAGAAGGCAGGTTATCGCTTTGGAACAGCAACAGTGGCAGGTTGCTGGATGCTCATGCCCCTTATTCAGGTCTGGTCGCAATCAACGGAATGGGAACAAGTTTGGCACAGAGCCAGAACGATCAACTGACCTTCTACTCCATCAATTTCACGAATTATGGCAATCCCTAACTCTTTGCAAAAGATCCCGGAAGGAATCATGCACAATGTCCGTCTAACGTTGGCGATCGGCTGGCTCGTTCTCATTGCCTCAATGTTTTACGATCCCATCACGCCTTACTTCACGCAGCCAGGAGCAAATACACCTTTTGCCCTGAAGCCAGAAATCTACCTTAACCCGGAGCAGTGCGTCACTGTGCAGGGGGAGTGTTTACCTGAAATGCCCTTTTCCATGTCAAACATGATTTTTTGGGCAATGATTGTGCCATCGGGGATCTTGATTTTGATGACGACTGGGCATGAACTCTGGCGACGGATTTGCCCCCTTTCCTTCTTATCGCAAATTCCCCGTGCATTGGGACTGGTTCGCCAGCGCAAAGTCATTCAGAGTGACGGCACGATCACCCATGAAACAGTAAAAGTTGCCCAGGATAGCTGGTTGGGGCGGAATCATCTGTACCTGCAATTTGGACTGTTTATCCTGGGGCTTGCGATCCGAATTCTGTTTATCAATGGCGATCGCTATGCGTTGGGAACCTTCCTCATCTTCACCGTTTTGTCAGCAATCCTCGTAGGCTATCTTTACGATGGCAAGTCCTGGTGTCAATATTTCTGTCCGATGGCTCCGGTGCAGATGATTTATGTGGGTCCGCGATCGATGTGGGGAACCCCTGCTCACACCCAGGTTAGACCCGCCATCACTCAATCCACCTGTCGCACTGTTGATGCAACCAGGCAGGAGAAAAGTGCCTGTGTCGGCTGTAAAGTGGGCTGCATTGACATTGATTCTGAGCAGTCTTACTGGCAGGAATTGGATAAGCCCGGTCGTCGGCTGGTGCAATACGGGTATCTCGGTATGGTGATTGCCTTTTACCTGTATTTCTTTCTCTATTCCGGCGATTGGAAATACTACTTCACCGGAGCATGGTCGCATGAAGAAACGATCGTGAGCAAGCTGTTTGCTCCTGGCTTTTATATCTATGGACAAACCATTCCGATTCCGAGAGTGATCGCCGTATTTATCACCTTTGGAGTCTTAACCCTGGCAACCTACCTGCTGGGATTAATCGTCGAGCGATTGATGCGTCGAGTTGTGTGGCGAGGCGTTCCACTCTCTCGCCAACAAGCACAGCACGTTACGTTTACTATTTTCACGCTTGTCTCGTTCTATACCTTCTTTTCCTACGGCGCACGTCCGACGATCAACCGCTTTCCAGAATGGGCAATTTTAGGATTCAACGGCATTGTCGTCGCGGCTGGCATCGTTTGGTTTGTCATGACGATTGGACGGACTCAGCACCAGTACAACCGCGAAACCGCTGCCGCAACACTCCGCAATCAGCTTAAAAAGATTGAAGTGCCCGAACGCATTTTGCAAGGGCGCACCGTTGAACAATTATCTAGCGATGAGATTTTCACGCTCGTGAATGCTCACCGGGAGTTTTCAAAGCAAGTTCGGTTCGATTCCTATGTCAGTTTTGTCAAAGATCTGTTGGCGGATCGCACCACTAGCGCAGTGCACAGCCTGGAATATTGCAGCAGCTTACGACAGGACTTAGGGCTGTCCTCCGAAGATCATCATCGAGCCATTGAGAGGATCGCTCAAGAAGATGCAGCCCTGCTACACGCGCCTGCTCCTATGACCGTCCCCTTAAAAACTCGCGTTTTGAAAACTGCTCCTGTTAGCCTCACGGCAAAGGCAGATAACACAAAACCTAAAACCGCTATCCTCCCGCAACGACCCAAAACGCACGTCATTAAGCGCAAGGATTCAAAATAGCCATGCCTCCTATTGTCATCCGATACTCAAACTTAGAAGCTGAATTCGACGGCACAGTCACGCTGGAACAACAGCAGCCGAGTCAAACAAGCTGGACAATCGGGCGAGATGAAACGTGCGATTTGCCCCTACCGCTTGATCATGCGATCAGTGGGTTCAACTCGCTTATTACCTTTGAAGAAGGTCGGTACTGGATTATCGACCAGCATTCAACCAACGGTACACGAGTCAACGGTTCCACCATTCGCTCCGGTGAACGAGTCCCCCTGGAAGCTCGAACCCGGATTGAAGTGGGTCAAACCACGCTGCTCATCAAAGAACTTCAGCCGTTGGAGATCACAGAATCACAGAGTAGCCCTGCAATGGATTTCTGGCAGGCGGAGGACGTGGAAGTTGAGTGCATCCACATCGACCTGGAAAGCTTGGATACTAAAACCTTCTGGTTTGCCACGCCAGATCGTCGCCCTTACTTTTCCTACTTTCAGCCAGGGCAGTTTGGCTTAATTGAGGTCGAAATTGATGGGATACTGCATAGCCGCGCCTATTCCATTTCCTCCTCCCCAGCGCGACCCTACACGCTCACTTTCACCATTAAGAAAAAACCTGGTGGGATTGTCTCAACCTACTTTTTCGATCGGTTTCAGGTAGGCGATCATCTTGTTCTCAAAGGCGGACCAATGGGCGCATTTACCTGCATGAGCGAAACGGGAGAGCTGCTCAACTCCAAGCTGCTGTTCATTGGGGCAGGCAGTGGCATGACTCCCCTGACTTCAATGATCAGATGGCTCTATGACACGGTCACTTCTTGCGATGTCGTGCTGATGCAGTCTGCCCGGACTCCCATTGATCTCCTGTTCCACACTGAACTGAGCGAAATCATTGCCCGAAAGCGACCTGAATGCTTCCGCTATCTGGCAACAATTACAGGCGATTTGCTGGGCTTTGGCTGGGCTGGAGTGCGAGGGCGAATTAATGGTGACCTCATGAGAAGCCAGGTTCCTGACTTGATGGAACGGGATGTGTTTGTTTGCGGACCTAATGGCTTTATGCAGGCGATCGAAGCGGCTCTGCAAGATCTGGGATTTCCGATGGCTCAACTTCATCAGGAGAGCTTTGGCAGCGACAGCACTCCGACTGAAACGATTAATCCTCCTCAATCTGGAAAAACAACCAGCATCCCGACAAGCAAACCGGCGACAACCACCATTAACCAGTCAATACAACCTGCTCAACTTCAGCAAACGACGCAGGCTGATAGCCATATTATGAGCAATGGCTCGACCCCCAGCATAGCTGTCTCAACGGCAACGAAAACAAAGGTCATGTTCATGGAGTCCGGTGAATCGATCGACGCATCGGGCAGCAAAACGATTCTGGAGTTAGCGGAGCAAGCCGGAGTCAATATTCCTGCGGTCTGTCGTGCAGGCACTTGTAAAGCCTGCAAGTCAAAAGTTCGAGGACAGGTTGAATATAAGGCAAACTGCACGCTTTCGGATTCTGAAAAGAACGAGGGGTGGGTTTTGGCCTGCATTGCAAAACCCCTTGGTACTATTGAAGTAGAGCGATAAACGATGCCAATCTCCCCTCTGGCGAAACGCACAATCTGGGTTTCCGTTATTGCTTTTTCATTGAGCGTTGGAGCTGGAATCGGTCTGCGGCTGCTGGGACAGGCAGAACGCCCGGTTAAGGCACAAACGACGCAGCAAAACACACCGACAGACCCTACAACTGCTCCTACTCCTAACCCTCTTCAACTGGACGATCGGCTCAAAGCGGCAACTCGGCTGGCAAGCCAGTCACGCTATGTTGAGGCACTAGAACAGCTTAATGAAATTGCTCCTAATGATCCCGTAGCGGTTCAAGCGCAGACCCTTCGAGAAGTCTGGTCAACACAAATGCTCGATCGCGCTCTGGTGAAATACAACGAAGCCGATCTCCAGGGAGCGATTGCGATTGCCGAGGCAATTCCGACAAAAACAGAGGCAGGGCGAGAGGTGCAACAGGAACTTCCGACTTGGCGACGGCAACAGCTCATTATTGAAGATGCGCTGACGTTAATTCAATCTAATCCTCAAGAAGCTCTAGCTCGATTCAAAGTCCTCGAAGATACGTCTTTTGCTAAAAGTAGTCGCTATCAAAAATGGATTGAGCAGACGCAGGCACAGATTCGTTGGCGGCATCAACGCCACCCCTACTGAAAAAGGCAGGCACTTGATCGCCTGCCTCAATAATTTCTTTTCTTGATTTGAATCGCTGCTACGCCTGCACCATAAAGTCGTCTGCTTGAACGTCGGGCTTATCTGCGAAAATGGCGAAGGCTTCTTCTCCGCCACGCCCTAACCCTTGCTCGGCGCGATTGGAGTTGTAGAACAGGCTTCCTGAACCTTTGTCGTAAACAATCAATGTTTCGCTGTCATCGACTTGGGAGGCATCGCCCACAACAGCGAAGTCACTTTCCGCCGAAAAACCCTCTCCCGCTTCACTGTTCAGGGCTTTGAACGTTGTTTTGTCCAGAACGATTTTATCGCCCTCCTGAAAGTCCTTGATCAAATCCTGCCCGGTTGCTTCGGGGTTGAAGACATCTCCCGTATCATAGACAACGCGGTCTTGTCCCTGCCCCGTTCGGATCGTGTCGTCACCTGCACCTCCACTAAAGGTGTCGTTACCTGCGTTTCCTCTCAGCACGTCATCAGCCGTACCTCCCACCAGGCTGTCATCGCCTTTTCCACCTTTGGCAACCAGCGTCGTGTTGGCGGCACTGCCATCCAATAAATCATTGCCCGCGCCACCGTCAAAGCGAACGGTTTGCACTCCGGTTCCATCAAGCGCAGCGACGCGATAATGATCATCCCCATCGAGCGCGTTGAGCCGCACCGTTTCAGTTCCAGTCATATCAACTGTAAACGGCTTATCCCCCGCCCTGGCAAACTGTGCGCCAGTATCCGTTGCTCGAAGATCGAAAATCTCGCTATCAGCTCCGGCGTTAATCAGAGACTCGTCATTCCCAGCACCGCCAATCACACGATCGTTGCCGCCTTTCGGGTTCCAGATTAGCTGGTCATCTCCAAACCCGCCGCGCATCATATCATCGCCCAATCCGCCATCGATCGTATCATTGCCCAACCCACCTCGAATTGTTTCATCTAAGGCTGTTCCTACCAGAATATTGTCCCCATCATCACCTTGTGGAGTAACAGGAACCGGGGCTGCGGCTGTCGGGACAACCATTGCATCCAGGCTGGGCAGGGCAGATCCGGCTGACGCTATAGCAGGATCAACAACGGGAGTTGCCGTCTGTCCTCCATCACCAACAATTAAATCGTTACCTTCGCCCCCGGTCAGCACATCACTTTTGCTCGTTCCGATAATCTCGCTCATCGTTTCCTCCAAGAAGATACAACAATGAAAAGAAGGAATGGAGTTATGGCTTAAAACACCATAACCCCAGGATTTTAACTGACTTGAATCTATAAATTAGGCTATCAATTTTGACCCTCGAAAATATCTACAATCTAGCTCAAACTAAAAATGAAATTATACGTCGATAGTCGGAGTAAATCTAACAAAAAATAGCAAGCCTTATATCAATAAAATAGGGGCAATAAACAGAAAACCCGCTCCAACAGAAATTAGCAGGACACCAACCAGTAATGAAAAAAGCTTACCGTACTGCCACTGTCGTTCAATCATCATTACAAGGGCCAAGCCTGCCATCAATGCAGAATTATTCATACCTACAGCTAACATTACCAACATTAATGCCCAACAGCAGCCAAGACAATTAAGCGCGTATCTTGTACCCAGGTGCAGCATTGAAAATGCGTCTGGATTGTAATAAGTTAGCAACATTGCCACTGTGGATCGACAACCTTCTAAACAGGCTTGCTTAAGCGGAGTAAACTGAAAGATTCCCGCGCCAATCAATACAATTTCCTGCCACAAAGAAAGAGGGAGAGCATGAATTCTGTTCATGCTATGAGAATGATGAGCAAATGGCTTCCAAAAAAGAAAGATTGCAAAGCTTGACCAGATCAACCAGTAAGGAAAAACAAAAGCAATGCGATCGATCGATCGCGAAGTCAATTGCATTAGTGATCGAAAAACAGGCAAGGCGGACGGCAACATCATCGCCACCAACATAAGTTGCCAGTCCAGCAATAGAAGTAGACCGTCGAAATGATGCGTGATCGAGTGCAGGGTTAATAGTCCAATCCATGCAAATCCGATCCCGATCCAGACAAAACTGCTCCAGGCAAAAGCGGTCAGGTCGAAACGATGCGCTTGGGTCATGACTGGCACTCGAAGGGAATTGCCTTCAGATTAGTTTTCTGGAACAAATTGCCGATCCCGATAAAAGACTCTTGCTGGTGGCGGCAGGCTTGTATTGGAGCAAGTTTGGGCGGAAGCTGGATCGGAGCCAGCCGCGCCAAATTTGCAAGCTTTCCGCCCATGCGACCTGTGAAAGCAGCGACCAAAGCCTGCTGCTGCAAGAACGAAAGGCTGGAATCCAGGTACAAAGTAGACTGTTCGCCAGCAGTAGCGATTAATCGGATAAGGATTGCCCCCGAAACATCAATTTGCGAGATGCTTCCTGATTCGATGCAGTAAGCCACAAATTGAGAGCAAGGGGAAGACGATCGCCAGCAGGCGCAGCCCAGTGAACTTGAGCATCCACAGGTTCCAGAAGTCCATCCTTTCAACCAGTAATCAGAAAAGGTCATTAGATTAGCTATGAATCAAAAGTTTTCTGTTCTCTAGGATTGAAATCAAGCGTGTCCAGACTAGGAATCGCATCGACATCATCAGTTTCTTGAAACTGCGATATCAGCTCTTCAACAAAATCACCTTTTTCATCACCGAATCGATCGCGCAAGTCATCAAAATTAATTCCTTCGCTATCCGTTCGATTGTCTTGCAATGCGTTCTCGACTAGAGAGCTAAAGTCATTGGCTATCATATCGCTCCAGTCCTTGCCTGCAAACGAGCGATCTGATCGCTCCAGTCTCGATTCGTCCACACTTTCAACCGCTCGATCGCTCAAACAATTGCAGAAAGCGCAGTTGCAGGAGCCTGAGCAGCCGCAGACCGTCTCGGTTGCCTTACCGCTATCACTGCGTTCAAAATCTTTCAAAATTTCGTCATCGTTCGCTGTCATGCCAATCATGCGGCTGGCATCATCGCTTTGCCTTTGATTAGAATCGATTAAAAAGGCAGATTCCTGATTTGGATTAAATTCAGAATTCATTGCTCCTCCTGGGAAATTGCTTTAATCGGGAAAGATGCACCTGAGTTAGCGAGGCACATCTTTCCTACCTTCAACCATCGAGGCTATTGATACCCTTGATAACCGGAGCCGTCGCTGCTATAGCCTGCCTCCCCAATCGTATTCACTGGGGCACGAAAGGCAGCAGGATTGCTGCGACTGGGGCGAATTAGATATCTGGCGTTGGGGCGTTGAGGCGATTGCCACACCACCAACTCACGACCATTACCCAGATCCATCAAAGCAAACGCGACATCGGTTCTAAGAAATTGACGATCTAACGGAATTCCCTCATTTTCAGGAAAATCACCGCCACGATTGACAATCACAAATCCTGTCAGCAGTCTTGATGCCAGATCGTTAACGCCCTGCAAGTCCCCCTCAAAGTTAGGATCTTGGGCCAGTGTAGGCAGATCCCCAACCGAAATGTTTTCTGGCTGTTGAGCAATCTCTCGAATCTGCACTCCGGTTAACCGCCCTTGTCGAATCACCTGTTGTGCCGAAGCGGGCAAACTGCTTGCGATCGACAAAGCAAACAAGACAGCACCAATCCCCCACTGTTTCCACTGGAATTTCATGATACAGTTCCTTTTGTTGTTAGTTGAAAATTTGAATCGCTGCGTTTAAATGCCTTGCCCATTGTTCAAATTCTAAATACTTGAGTTGACTAATTTATCACCCAAAATGTATAGCTAGTTTGTTGCCTTTAAGTCATCAGCCGTTTTAATAATGGGTTCTAAAACAAACATAATGGGGGCACGATTTCCAGTAATGACTTGAATCGATAATGACATTCCTGGAACTAGCGGAAAGCGGCGACCATTCTGTTCCAGGAAAGGTCGATCCAGCCTGACCTCAACCGGAAAAACACTTTGACCTGTGGGGTTTTGACCGTCAACTGGAACGGCATCACTGGCAATATTCGTAATTCGTCCAGTGATTTCTCCGAATTCAGTAAACGGGTAAGCGTCAACTCGCACCTTGACCGAATCACCAATATTTAATCCAGCAATATCTTTGTTTGAAATTTGTGCTTTTGCGATCAAATCTTCATCAGGTGTGACATTAACCAGGGCTTGCCCTGCCTGTGCGACGACTCCAGGCTGCGAGACTTGCAGCCCAAATACCCGACCTGATACCGGGGCACGAAGATCCTGCGCGTCGAGATCAAGCTGGACCTGGCGAATTTGAGCATTCAGTTCAACAAGCTGCTGTTCACTTTGCTCGATCGTGCGATCCACCTCGTTATCAAGCTGCGTGAGTTCTGCCTGAACCGCACGAAGCGATTCTGCGATCGCCCGACGACCGTTCACCACTGCCTGCGACTGCTGCACCTTGAGTTGTGCCTGCTGCACTCGACTCTGATTCAATTCATTTTGAGTTCCGTTCAGGTCGGTGACGCGATCGATAAAATCAACTCTAGGAATTGCCCCTTCTTTTGCCAGCGTCGAAAGCCGACCCACCTGATCCTGCTGCACCTGGAGCCGGGTTTGAGTTTCATTGATCGAAGATTGAATGCCGACATTCTGCGCTGCCAACGATTGCGTCGTCAGTTCAAGCAGGGCTTGCTGATCGCGGAGTTGCTGGGTAAACAGTTCAAATCGCTGTCGTTGCACTGGCGTTAGTCCGGCTGGATCTCCGCTTAATTGTGCTACCAACAGTTGTCGATTTTGCACCCGGTTAAACAGTTCAGGCGTAATTTGTAACTGACCAAGCTGTGCTGGATTAATAGCGTTTCCCTGTCGTGCTGCGCGTAGCACCGCCACAGTCTTTTGCAACGGATCGCGCTGCTGAAGTAATGCCTGAAGTTGGTTTTGCAGTTCAGTCTTATCAAGCTGCACCAGCAGTTCGCTCCGTTCGACCATTTCCCCTTCCTGCACTTGAATTGCCGTTACCACACCTCCACGCCGGGACTGAACGGGCTGTGAGGAGGACATCGGTTCCAGCTTGCCCCGCGCCGGAACGATGACATCAATTCGAGCCACGATCGACCAGAGCAGGACAAACACGAGCGTCACAACCATTCCGGCAATACTCAACGCTGCCCACCGCTCCTGACTGGGCAGAGTGGCTTCTCCAGTGGGGGAAACTGCCTGCACCAGTTTGTTTCGCTGGGTATCGACCCAGGACAGCAAATAGTTCATCAGCTTCCATCGCATCTGTGCTTTCATCGCTAGTCTCCTTTGGATTGTTGGGAATAGAGGGTGTAGTAAAGCTGTCGCTGCGCCATCAACTCGGCATGAGTCCCGCGCTCGACGATCGCGCCTGACTGCAAATAAAAAATCTGGTCTGCCTGCCGCAGGTTGGCGAGTCTGTGGGTGATGCAAAAGACCGTTTTGCCCTTGAACACTTTCATCAGGTTCGCCACCACTCGCCGCTCGGTTTCATAGTCCAGGGCACTGGTCGCTTCATCCAAAATCACCAGCCTGGGGTTCTGTAAAATGACTTGAGCGATCGCAATTCGCTGGCGTTGCCCACCGGATAACCGTGATCCCCTTTCCCCAACAGGTGTAGCGTAACCTTGAGGCAGGTTCGCAATAAAGTCATGTACTTCAGCCAGTTGAGCCGCTTCAATCACCTGAGCGTCGGTGTAAATGCCCTCATAATCGATGTTGTCCCGAATTGACGCATCAAACAGCAACGGTTCCTGGGGAACCATGCCGACCTGCTGCCGCAGTGAGTCAAGGGTCACTTTGTTGATGTCATAGTCATCGATCGTAATCACGCCTTTTTGAGGCACGTAGAGACGATTCAGGAGCTTGACGAGGGTAGATTTGCCGGAACCACTCAGTCCAACCAACCCGACGAACTGACCTGGCTCAACCGTCAGAGACACATGGGCAAGCTGCATCTCTCCGGTTGTCTGGAATCCGAAGGAGACATTTTTCAGTTCTACTTTCCCAATCACAGGCGGCAGATTCAACTGATGTGCGTCTGTTTCTGAGAACTCTTCAGGAGTATCAATCACATCAGCAAGGCGATTGATCGAAAGCTGCACTTCCTGAACGCGCTCGGAAAGTTGAGCAAGTCGCAACAGTGGTCCGGTCACGTACCCGGCAATAATTCGGAAGGCAATCAATCCACCGAGCGTCAAGTCGCCCTGGACGGCAAGCAGTCCGCCCACCCACAGCACAACCAGGCTACTGAGCGTATTCGCAAGCGTATTAATTGCACCATATACACGGCTGGTCATTGTGGAGCGAAAGCTGACGTTCAGATATTTGAGATATTGGTCATTCCAGGTCGCTTCCACAAACTGTTCCCGGTGCTGCGCCTTCACTGTAAACACCCCGTTAAGGGTTTCAATCAGGTAGCTTTGCAACACCGAATTTGTGTCAGCCCGTTGCTTGTACAGATTCCGCACCGAGGATGCTCCGAACAGGGTAATGACTAGAATGACCGGGATCGTCAGCAGGGTACAGAGCGTGAGAATGGGGCTGTAGCTCAACATGACCAGGATGTAGATCAAGGAGAACAGCACATCCATGATGACTGTGAGAAACTGGCTGGTCAAAAACGATCGGATCGTTTCTAGTTCGCTGATCCGGCTTGATAATTCCCCAACCGGATATCGCTGGAAGAAAGCCAGAGGCAATCGCAGCAGATGCCGAAGGGTGTAGCTAGCAATTTGCACATCCACCCGATTCGAGACGCTGTTCAGGATAAAGCTACGGGAGATATCTAGCACCGACTGAGCCACGCT
Source organism: Leptolyngbya sp. GB1-A1 (assembly GCF_039962475.1). Classification (NCBI taxonomy): domain Bacteria; kingdom Bacillati; phylum Cyanobacteriota; class Cyanophyceae; order Leptolyngbyales; family Leptolyngbyaceae; genus Leptolyngbya; species Leptolyngbya sp. GB1-A1. Next base: position 12,975 of record NZ_JAMPLI010000051.1, read on the forward strand.
CAGACTCAGCATTAAAATCCCAAAAGCGGGTAAGGCTCCAGCAGATCCGTTAATGATCACCTTGTCAATAATCTGTTGCGTTAACAAGGGCGTTGCTAACCCTAACACCTGCACAAAAATACTGGCAATCAGGACAAGCAGAAGGGATTTGCCTTCCGGCTTAATGTAGGGCAAGACCCATTTCCAGCCAAACTGCCGCACTGCAGCTCCGGGCTTGCGCGACAGAGCCAAGGCTTCTACCAGTGTTCCTTCCTCGTCCAGGCTTTCAAGCTGTGGCAGCACGTCCTCAATCGAGAGTATCTGAACGCCCCATTCAGGATGAGCCAGGGTCAAGAGATCGCCCTCAGCTTCACTGCCCATGTCATAGAGAACGCAGGGCTTCCCATTCAACTCCAGCAGTGCCGGACACTGAACGCGCCTGAAACCTCCAGAACTAGCAGAGAAATAAATCCGTAAGGCATTCATGTGAAAGCCTTCTGCAATTTTGCTGTAAAACTCCAGCCGATCTGGTTTTTGATCAATGCCTTTGACCCGACTCCGCAATAGCTGGTGTCGAAAGGGCAGCTTCAATAAATCGGTGATGTTCCAGAAGGCAACCACAGTCGCTTCTGCCGGCGTATCTTCTCGCGCAATGCGTCCGCCATAATGGGGACGCTCTGTAGGAGCTGGTGTCTCTGAAGGAGGTTGTAGCAAAGCCTCTAATCGAGACAGAGTTTCAATCGCTTCCAGTTCGGTCGCAATGGTGTGCTGAGGATCAAGCGGCAGGGATTCGGTTTGCAGGATTGCAGCGATCGTCGGACGCTCCACGCCCATCAATCGAATTGGATAAACGTGGGAATCATCCAGCCTGATTTGCTCCACCTCCAGCACCGATCTCCCAATCTGATCTCTCAGAACGCTACCCCCGCTCACCAGCCACAAAAATTCTGGGGTGAGTGGACTGGGATCGCCCACAAACCAGTGCCGCACTTTAATCGCTCCGGCTCGCCGCAGGTAATCCACAATGTCCTTGGTGCTGGGTAACACGCTGCGATTTGCCAATCGCCCCAAAAAGCGATCCAGCAAGTCATACGCTTCTAGAGGGCTAATTTCAGCCTCCAGAACGGGCAGCAGCAGGGGCAGGATCGCCTCTACCCGATCCGAGGGAATGGCAAGCGTCTGGACATCTTCCTCCAAACTGGCAGCGCGAACACTGCCATAAGGAATTCGCCGCAACAGGGGTTCCCATCCGATCCAGGCTCCGGGGCGGAGGGTTTGAATTGTCGGTTTCTCAGATTGACTGTCTCCCAGTGCCCGTGCCCGACCTGCCAGTAGAATATGGGTCATCGCTGGAAGTTGTCCTTCAGGGCACAGCACTTCTCCGGTTTCAAACTGCTGAAGCGTTGCCGAGTCGAGCAACTCATCTAACGTGGCAAGATCGAGATGCCCCAGCAAAGAGTCCTGCACCGTGGGCTGAATTGACATCAGTTCTTCGATCGGCAATGCCCTCACGATGCAGCCTCCGTTTCAGCTTTAGGTTTGTCATCTGTTGCTGGAGCCGCCGAGGAAGAACGATAAATTTCAAACTGCGTTGGATCGTTCATCAAAGCTTTCGCTTTTCGCTTTAACCATTCCTCAAAGAGGCGGTTACGCAACTCCTGTTGATTGACCTCAGTAAATCGAGCCGCCGCAAATCGTTCAATTCGGATAATCCAGTAAACTGAACCCACTTGAACAGGTGGATAAACCTGCCCTTCACCTGGATCTTGATAAGCAATGCGAGCAATAGATTGAGGCAATTGGTATAGACGGAGCGGTCCCACCCACCCTTGCATATGGCGTTCTTCGCCTTCCGAATACAGCGATGCCAGGTTGGGAAAGGTTGATTCTTCGTCTCGAAGCTGAAAATAAATTTCTTCTGCTCGCTCCTTTTGTCTAACCAGAATGCGAGAAAACTCCACCTGATCAAACAGAGGTTTACAGCGCATGAACTCCGATTCGAGCTGGGGTTGAAACAACTGGTATTTCAGCTTCTCGGTGAGGAGCGATCGGTAAACGGTGGCTTGAAACTCCTCCGGAGTCAGCTTTTTCGATTTCAGCCAGTTTGCAAAAAACGCATCAAAATCTTCGGGCAGATCCGTTCGACCCGTGAGATATTGATGCAATTCTTGCTTGGTCACTTTTACTTCGCGGAGATAGCTGCTCAACAAAATCTGCTCAACAAATGGAAGCATTTGTTGAAACTGGGTCAGGGCAACAGCAAGCTGATCTCCGCTGAGAACGGTAGAACCGATTCGCAAACACGGAGTCATGCAAATGACCGCTTTGGATAGGATTTTGAAAAAAGAAAGATACTGCGTTCTGTGTATCACGCAGCTTACTTCAACAAACAGTATCTAAGGGCAGAGATCGGATGTCTAACTTGCTATAGGCGATCAGCTCAATCAAACGAAAGAGGGGCAGGAATGTTGATGCTTCCTACACTTGAATCACAACAGAATCGCGGATTAATCAGTAGAAAAAGCTTTTCCAAATTCAGCAACAGGGGTGCGTTCTTCGCTTGAGAACGCCTGCAATTTTATTTATTCATGGGAGGAAGCATGAAACGTCGAAACAAATGGTTTCGTCAAGGCACAGTCTTTACGGCGGTTGCGGCAAGTGTGCTTGGCGGGTTGGGCATGACCCGGCAGGCATCAGCAGATCGCGCTTCTGTGCCTGCCGAGCTAGAAGACCAGTATGCGGAACAAGTCGTTGCCGCAGAAACAAAAGCAAACGGCGGACAGTTCGCGGCTGCCCTGCAAATTAGCGAAGGCATTCCGGTCAACAGCAAGCATTACAACACAGTTTTGCAGAAGCAGGAAATGTGGGCAAAACTGCTGCTTCTGCAAGCTCGTGATGCCAGCCAGCGAGGAGAAATTCAAAAGGCAACTGCCCTAGTACGCCCTCTGGTTAACCGCCCCAATCTCGCTCCCGAAGTTCAGCGGCTATCAACTCAGTGGCAGCAGCAAGCGGACTTGATGGCTCAGGTCGAACAGGCGCAAGCCCAGGAAGACTGGCAGGGAGTGCTGCAATCGATTGAAACTATTCGCGCTACCGACACAACCTTTGCCAATACGCCGAAGTTACAGGCAATCAGCCAGGAGGCAACGATGAAAGCGTATGCTTCGCCTGAAGGGGCAACCGCAGAGGCTTTCCCCGAAAAAGCGATTGCAACACCCGTCAGCCATACCGAGGTAATTGGACGAGACTTAACGCCTAGTCCAGTTATGCTTCAGGTTGGTTCAACCGCCATTGACATTTCCACCATTACAAAGGCAACTCGCTCTGACAAGCCCACCGCAATTGTGACTCCTCAGCCCGTCCCCATGCGGGTTGCAGCAGTATCTAACCGTGCGGAACTGAACCTAGCCCTTTCTAAGTCCCCCAAACAGGTTGCACTGGTCAATCACTCAACCATATTAGAAGAAGCACCAACGCTAGAAATGGAGCCTGCATCCATTTCCCCGATCGCAGATGCCCTTGCGCCTGTTCCTGTTGAATCTGTAACAATGGAACCCACTTCTGTTGAACCTGCACCAATTGAAGCCGTTGTGCTTACCGCCTCTACAGAACCTTCAATTGCAGTTGAGGTTGCACTTCCCGAAAAATTGACAGAATCCCTGCCAACTCTGTCTCTGGAGCCTTCAACAGAAGTCACTGCAGTTGCTACAGAGGCAGCCCTCTCGCTGGATACAGTGCAAAAAGACTTTCAGCAAAAATCAGGCAACTTTTCAGTTCAGCAGTAGCACAGGAGTCGATCGCGCAAAGAAGGGGAAAATTTCCCCTTCTTTTTGACTACAGACAAGCTCCTAGTCCAATTAACTCAAAGAAACACTGGCATTCCTGTTTAATTTGACTAAGATAACAATTCTAGTCCACTAAAGTAGCCCACCTTACATTTTTGGATTGGAATGAATGCTTGCTCATGAACAGAGCATCCAAGCAGAGAAGTATCTATCAAAAGACAGATAAGCAAGGTTAATTGAGCCGTTTAGAGTGTATGAAAACAGCCGATAGAAGCGGCAAAGCCTGTGCAAGCTCAACAGGCATACTGCTGTCTTTCAGCTTAAATTAATGCGAAATCGATGTGGGACACAAAACCTCAGCAGTTTGCTGGCTTGGACGATTATTTCCTAATTCGCTTCGTTCGCGCCCATCTCATTGCTGCTTTCACGACCCTGGATAGTAGTGTCGTAAGCTGCACTGAGAAGTTCCAGACTTTGTTTGGTGGTCAAGGCTGCTTTGACGATTTTGTGCATCCTGACGATCTTTACCAGGATGCGGAGCTAAGGCAGCAATTGTTAGCCGGAAGCATCAGTCGATTTCGCGTCGAGAAGCGATTATTCGATCAAAGCGGTCAGGAGCATTGGTTTGACATCGAAACTTCGCTTCTCCAAACTGCGACCACTGAGAATGCAGAGCCAATCTTTGCGTTCGTCCTAAACGATATTACAGAGAATCGAAAAATTTATGATGCGTTGCTTTGGAATGAGAAGCGGTGGCGCGATCTGGTCAATCACAGCTTGCTGCTATTTTTTCAGTGCGACGGTAGGGCAAATCTGCTCTATTTTACGCCCAGAGTGGCACAACTTCTAGGAATTAAAGCCGATGAGTGGATTGAACGATCCATTACTGATTTGATTCACCCTGAAGACTTAAATGAATTTGAACAGTTTTTCAGTTCAAACCTGCATAGTAATTCCTTCAGCCTCATTTGCCGATTTAGAACGCAGGATGCCGAATGGGTGGAGCTGAAGCTGAAAGCACAGATTGACAATTCAGAATCAGGCATCATTCTACACGCTCAAGATTTAAGCGCACAGTTTATCCTGGCAGGGCAGCTACAGTTTTATCGTGCTCAATATAAAGCTCTCCTGACTAACCTCTCTCAAATGCTTTCCCTCTAGGGCTTGCGCTTGAACTGAACACTCTTAATGCTATAGAAAAACTTTTCTAAAAAAGTTAAAGGATCTGAGATTGAGGCACTGAACTCAATCATTAGATTTCGCGCAATTTCTTTATCTCTTTCCGTATATCGAGTGCTATTCGCATTTTGCGAAATTTGCACACCGAGATCACGACACCAATCTGAAAGAATGTTGAGCGGCATCTCTCCAATTAAAACTTCCCGATCATTTACTCTGACTTCGACAATTATTTTTTTACTCGAATGCAGCAGTCTATAATTTAAGTCTCTAAGATTAAATCGCCAGGGAGAATGAGGAAACGCTTTTTGAGAAAGGACAGCAAGTTGCCTCAAGAAGCTGGTCATCAGACTGATTTTAGCTTGATTAACAATAATAAAAGTCGGAGAATTGGGCTGCATTTTAGGCTGGCAGATGACCCTGAGCGATCGAGGTGGAACTGTTTGTGAGAATCCAGAACTCCGCGAGTTGTCTTGTGAAGCAGCCGATGCGGAATCAGAATGAGAAGTAACGCCTGAGAGATGAATGGGTGTTACGACATCCCAATAATCCCGATCGAAAACTTCACGCAGAAACATACAGGCTGGAAACTGATATTGCTCTCGCTCTACTATCTGTAAATTATCATCTAAAATCTCAACGTGCAGAAAGCAAGGAACTTGCTTGTAAATCTCCGGTTTTATCTTCATCACGTCATAATCTGGAGGTGGAGGAGTTAGCATAATGAGCCGGATAATCTTATGCTGATGACTCTCTGAAGATTCCAGACGAAAAATGCTAGTCTCTGGATTGAATTGAATTGTGCCCAACTTACTAGGAACGTAATCCAGAGCATATCCCGACTCAACAAAGAATAAAACGCCTAAATAAATATCACCATGAATTTTATATTTTGCGCTAATCGAAATGAAGTATTGCTGAGGGTAAGGTAAGTCAAGCTCGCGAAAACTGTAATCTTTTTTGACTTTAATCCGATGAACTGGAGTTTTGATCTGCGACACGCCCTGCTGCTCAACCTGGGCACGTTCGTTCTCTTCGTTTTTAATAATTTTTTGCAAGACTTCCAGCTCGTGCGAAGGCAGGCGCGTAATTAAGTGCCGAATCAAAGACACCTTTTGCCTGGGATGAAGTGAGCCAGCCAAATCCAGCAAATCGCCATCAGTCGATCCACTTCCACTCTCAGTTACCTCAGTTTTTCGATCAAGTTTCGCAGTCTCCTTTTCCAGCCCGAACTGATTTGGGTCTTTATTCATTGAGCTAACGCCCCAGCCTATCCGCCAACGTCTTGCTGCAAGCCACTACTTAATAATTTACAGCCATACCAAAATGATAGATTATCCTAGAGGAGGGCATTTTTCTCTTCACATCGTTATGCCTTTCGGTAGATTTTGCCGACGTTCAAGTAGAAGTCCCTTATTCTCCCTCTATTGCAGTATGGATCAAAGCTTATAATCTCAATCATAAAAAACCAGAGCATTGTCAATTATTTCACATTGGCTTCTGGTTTCTCTAAGCATAATTACAGGTTGCTGCTAAAGATGAGTGGATTTGCTGGTTTGCTTGAATTTCCTGGCGAAGCAGAATTTTTTAGTCAATTTTTAGAGCCGATCGCCCTGTATGACCGCCAGGGGTCTTGTCTGTATAAAAGCAAACAGTTTTTAAGCACACTTCGAGAAACAGGTACGTCTGAAAGCTATTTCTCAGGGATGGCTGACCCCGGATCGCACTTGTACCACTACTGGCAGGAAACAATCGAGAAAGACTTTTGCGAATTTATCGAACCGCAGCTATTTTGCTCCTTACATGCCATTGCTGGGACTGAGGCTATGGTGCTGAAAATCCAGAAGTGTCCGTTGCGGCTCATTGTCAACAGCATTAACTATGCGGCAGCAGTAGTCAATCAGAAGTTAGAGATTATTTGCTGCAATCAGCAGTTTATCGACTTATTGGAAATTCATCCGACTTCAGGGTTTCAACTCAATCAACTGGTACACCCTGAAGATCAAAATGTGGATCGATCGCTCTGGAGTGACCTGATCGCAGGCAGAATTTCCGAATACAACATTGAAAAGCGTTTTTTACCTGGAAATCAGAGAATCGTCTGGACAAACATTCATATTCAGAACATTCCTCCCGAACAAGTGCCAGGGACGGATTTGTTTTACACAGTAATCCTCGAAGACATTTCAGAGGTGAAAGCAACCTATGAAGCCCTGATACTGGATCATCAGCGATGGAATATTTTTCTATCGAATCGACTGAATTTGTTTTTCCAGACTAACCTGAGCGGCAAAATTTACTCGGCAAGTAATGCCGTTGTAACGACACTGGGATATCCGCAGGAAGTTCTCAAGGGAATGCAGATTGTCGATCTGGTACACCCCAGAGATCGGGCTAATTTTTTCAGATTTCTGAAGCTCTGGAGCCAGCCTGATCACCCTGCAATGATGGTTGAATGCTGTTTTCAGAAATATCGTTCCCAGGAGGAAGTGTATCTCTATATTCATGGACAGCAGCTTGCCGGAACATCTGCCAGTTCAGGCATTCTTTTTTATGCCGTCGATATCACGGAAAGGAAGCAGTTAGAGCAGGAGATTCAAGCGAAAGAGGAACGGTATCGCTCCCTGGTTTCCAACCTTCCCGGAGCCGTGTACCGCGCATCGACTGATTTATCGAACGACTACTATGCTTTCGAGGTCATCAGTCCCGAAATTGAGCGGATTACAGGTTATTCTGCCCATGAATTTCTGAGAAATCCAAACCTTTATCAGAGTTTGATTCTGGAAGACGACCAGCGGATGATTAAACAGGCGATCGCTAGAGCCGTCGTGTTGCAGGAACCTTTCACAATCGAGTATCAGATCCGGGATGCGGCAGGTGAACTGCGATGGGTGCAGGACCGCGCTCGCTGTGTTATGAGTGAATCCGGCAGACTGCAATGGATTGATGGGGTGCTGTTTGATGTGACCCAGCAGAAGCAGTCCGAAGAACTGCTGCGGGCTGTTTTTGAACAGGCAGCAGTCGGCATTAATCTAATGGATCGAGAGGGCAATCTGATTCGGGTTAATCAGAAGCAGTGCGAGATGCTGGGCTACTCCGAGTTGGAAATGATTGGGCTTGCGGCAATGAATTTGACATTGCCGGAAGAACAGGCACAAAAACAGAAGCTTCTGCAAGATCTGCTCGACGGCAGAATTAAAAGCTATTCAATGGACAAGCTTGATGTCAAGAAGAATGGCGAGCTGTTGTGGGTAACGATAACAATGTCTGCAATCCGAGAACGTGACCATCTGAAATACGTGGTCACGCTCGTTCAGGATATTACTGAGCGAAAACGGGCAGAGGCAGAAAAAGCGATCGTTCGAGCGGCACTTGAATCTAGCGAAGCGCAGCTCAGGCTCATGTTTGAGAGTGCACCGATTGGCGTTTCAATTACCGATCAAAACGGACGGATTGTAAAAACAAATGCCGCAATGCAGGAGTTTTTGGGATATTCACAGGCAGAACTGCGGCAGGTAAGTTTTGATCACTATACTCATCCCGAAGATCTTGAAATCGATCTTCAGCAGTTTCAGGCATTGATATCTGGAACCATCTCGCATTATCAGCTTGAAAAGCGGTATATCCGCAAAGATGGCACAATTGTCTGGGGCAATTTACGAATTGCTTCCGAAATCGACCGACACGGTGAACCGTTAACATTCGCTTTTCTAGAGGACATCACCGAGCGCAAGCAGCAGGAACAGCGATTGCGCGACCAGGAAGCCGAGCTTCGCGCCATTTTTGAAGCTTCGCCGTCTGGAATTGGTGCAATCGACCGTGCAGGAAATTTCTTGCGGATCAATAAAGCTTATCAAAAAGTAATGGGCTATGAATTCAGCCAGCTTTCTGGTATGACGTTTCGGGACTTGACTTATCCAGATGACCTGAATCGGGATTTAGAACTATACGAGAAGGTTTTGACGGGTGAGATTGACACCTACCAAATTGAAAAGCGATACATTCGTCCAGATGGATCTGTCTTTTGGGCAAGCTTAACCGTTGTTGCAGTCAGGCAATCTGATGGACAGCTTCAGTTTTCGTTCGGCTTAACTGAAGATATTACTGAGCGAAAACGGGCAGAACAAGCGGCTGATCATTTTCTGCAACTGCTGAGAAGCAGCCTGGATCTTTCAACAGATGGAATTCTACTGCTGGATTTACAGTGGCATTTAATTCACTACAATCAGCAGTTTATGAAACTGTGGGAAATTTCAGAAGAAACATTAGAGATGCAGGATGACTGGAAACTGGTCAACGCGATGAAACAAAAGGTTGTTGAGCCGGAGCAGTTTGTGGCTCAAATTCAAGAGGAGTATCGCTGTTCTCAGATTGAAGACATTCGGGAATGGCAACTGCTCAACGGCAAAACTTACCTGCGGATTTCTCGTCCACAGGTCATTGACGGTCGAATCGTGGGGCGGGTTGTTTCTTATCGGGAAATTAAAACATCAACCCTATAGGAAGATAAATCGCAATAAATCCGAGGACTACCCGATGCTTATTGCCTCGATGATTGCTCGGACTACCTCTTGTTCCTCTTCGGTTGTAGCACCAGCCCACATTTTTTGCAGGTCTGCGATCGATTCTTGGGGAATTGATCCGTCTATTAGGGGCTGTAAAAAGGGTTCAGCCATTTCTGCTTCTGGATCCCCCATCTGTTTTTGAGAATCTACAGCAGGGGGTGATCCGCTAGATTGAACGGCTTTTCGGCGGTGTTCACGGCGATCTAAAATGCTTTTCAGGAGATGCCAGTGAGAGCTGTTCAGACGATAAACGCGCAGCTTTTCGCCTTCATATCCCTCCACTGATCTAGACCAGCAAAACTCAACCTTGATTCCCAGTTGTGAGAGAAACTGGTGAATAATTTGCACCTCGCTCATCTGGTTTGAGACCGTGAAATGCAGGTGTGCTTTAACAGCCGGAGCAAACTGCAAAGCCCTTTCTGCGTAGGGTAGAAGGTCATATTTTGTCCATTCCTTGTTCGGGTTCAGAAAATCGTCCAGCCCCAGTTTTTTGCGAATGGCTTGCCGCACTGCGCTGTTAGCAATGTCCCATGGGCAAAGTCCCTGGTTCCAGGCTGCCTGTTTCTCCAGTGCCTTGACGGTGCGATCGGTCGCTGCCTCCAGCGAAAACTGCGCCTCTAAATTGGCAATCTCCCCGCGCAATCGACCCTGCTTGTCCAGCAGCACAAAGTCTGTGGTCAAAGTTTGGGGATCGATCACGTAGAAGTCACAGAGATTGAACCGCTCAATCGCCAGCTTGTCTTCTGGAGTTACGCTGTCCTTGCTCTCCAGGTCTAGCTTCTCGGATAGGGTGAGGACACGGGCAGCGACGATCGCCTCAGCATCCATTTCCTTCAGTTCCGATCGGGTTTCTGCCAGCATCGAGCACATGGATTCATCGCGTTCCCATCGGACAACTGTGACGCGATTCCCCTCATACCGGAGCCGAACCTGGAGGGCATCAGCCAGATGCAACATCGACCAGTTTTGTTCGGCAGCAATTTTGCTGTAGAGGTTTACATGAGGGTCAGATTGCCAGTCGTAATGATCCAGTTCTCCGGCGATGTCCTCGCGTAGGCTAGAACGAATCAGCGATACAGTCGCGACCGTCTGCTCCTGCAAGTGCCTCTTTAACTCCATCGCGTTGGTCGAGCGGCTGACTTTGTTAAAGCTGCTCCCGGTCTGCGCACACCAGACAATGCGCTCTACAGGCTCTCGGACTCGCGAGAGTGCCTGGGACATATCGGCATCGTTGATGCTGACTCCCGTGAAAATGCCGTAGACCCGCTGAACGATGCCCTGACATTCGATCGAAACGCCTGTGCCCATACTGGGGGTAGCGAGGATGACAAGTCGATTGTCCCTCTGGGCAGCTTCGATCAGATGTGGGTCAGGACTGCTGATAACGGATCGCTCAAACTCACCGCCCGACGAGTCGCTGTTGATATTCCAGACTGTGATGCCGGGAACCGTTTGCCCAATCAGTCGCTCGATCGTCCGGGCAAGTGCTTTAGAGTCTAGGCAGACAAACAGGGCACGACCCGGAGGCAGACTGTCAATCTCATCCAATAGTTGTCCTACCACCGCACTCCGGTCTGAAGATTCGATAAACGTGCAGGGATACCCCTCCCCCTGATAGTCGTTGCGGATGAGAAACACAGTTGCATCTTCGCCCCGCAGTTCCCGAATGTAGTGCAGCGTGGCATTGTCCAGGTCTGCGTCTGCCACAATCACCCGTCGCGCCATTTGAATCAGCGATCGAAACCGTGCCAAGAGTGCTGGACGCTTCCCGTCTTTGGCACAGGTGGAACTGGTCAGGAGGTGGCGTACCACCTGGACGACTTCATCCAGCACCAGATCGCAGCCCCGGAACTGCTCTGGGTCAATTGCTAAAAGCGAATCGACGCAGAACCCAATGCGGAGGGTATAGGCTGAGCCGTTGATAAACTGCCCCTTGGCTTTGTCGCAGTCCCCAATGTAGTCCAGTCCTAATCGCTTAGACAGGTTGCGCTGAAGGGCAATGCGGTGTCCGGCAGAGAGAACGGCATTCAAATTGAGTACCTGTTGCGCCGTCCACTTGGTCTTTCCAGTTCCCTTACCGCTGGAGACTGCGATGATACCGTCCTGGGGAATCCGGTCGAGTGTCAGGGTCGAAAGGTCGGCAGTGTTGATTCTGAGATTGACTTTCCAAGTGAGCCGGTATTCCAGCTTTTGCCAAGTTCGCCAATGTTCGAGCGGCAAAGCCTGATCTAGAGCCACTTCCCACGCACCTGCGCCGGAGGTGACAATCAGATCGTCTATCCCTTTGCCCTGCTGTCCGTCCCAGGTGGCGATCGTTACTGCACAGCCAGCCTGACGCAGCAGTCCCCCAAAGCGGGAGAGTGCAACATTCACCCGCAATCGGGTTTTGGCTTCTGCGTCCTGGTCAAACGCCAGCACGATCGGTCGTCCGGGTGTCGCAAATCGCGCCACATCTTCAATCAAGGATCGCTCGCTGATCGCATTTTTGCAGTAGCCGCCGTTCACGCCATACAGGGCGATCGCCACATATCCCAGACTTAGAAGGGATAAAGCTTTCTTACCGCCCTCGGTGAAGATAATTTCGATGTCGGGATGCGCCTCCAGCCATTGCCAAAACGATCCGGTCAGGGGAACATCTACGCCATAGCGATCCGCAATCTTGCGGCGGATAGAGGCTGGAATATGCGGCAGAAATGCTCTAGAGCCATTGCCCTTGCGCGTTTCGTACTTCACATCCTTGCCGCGCTCGTCTTTGCGGGGCTGACTCAGTTTGGCTTGCCAGAGGGAACCGTCTTCATTCAGGAGCAGCACACCGTAGAGGGTTTGCTTTACTTGAAAACCAAAGCGCATGTATCGCCAGTCTAGTGCGTCGTGGATAGGCGTAATGGGATCGCCTGTCGCGTCAAATTCCAGATCCGGTCGCACTTGGACGGTTGCAGCAAATAAAACCGAATCAATCGCACTCCCCTGGCAAAATTCCTGCTGAATCTGCTGCTGAAACTGATCTAACGAAAGTGAATTAGAAGCTGCTCTGGAAGGAGGCACGATCATACGTTCCCTCCTGCAAGGCGCTTGCTAACCTGAGCAAATTGTTGTTGCTCCTGGGGTGTGAACTGCGCCCAAATTTTCCCCTGAAAAAACGAGGGGAGCTGCGCGAACTGATACAGTGCAGTAGGGGGATCGAGCGATCGAAGATTTTGCGCGACTTTCATTAACAGAGCTGCTTCGTCAATCAGCCGAACTGCTTCGCCGTAACAAGCATGAGGTTCTGAAGTAAAAGCACAGGCAACCTCAGCAGTGGTTGTGATTTGTCTCAGCAAAGCTGCCAATCTACGATCAACTGCTTTATAAGTTGTCAGCAAATTAGTTAGTGGGACAACCTCATCTGGAGCAAAGCGATCCAGAACGGGAGTTTTGGCATCAGCACTGATTTCGGCAATTGTTCTGGATGATTTTCCGGCTTGAGCATCCGAATCTGGAACCGCCGACTTCGGATCTTGGCAAGGTTTTCGCGGAGAACGCTTGTTAGAAGATTGTGCCTGTGAAGCTTGGGTATTGAAGCCGATCGCTTCATAATCGATCGGTAAAGCAGCGACAGTTTCAGCGGCCTGACTCGCTGAGGAAGTAAATAAAGATTGCTGAAGCACGAGATATCAAGACTCCAATGTAGTGGTTGGAGCCGGACGCATCGCCTAGAAACTGGAAGGCAAGATGAATCGAATGCAGCGATCGAATAGACAGTTGGTCGCTCATTCTTAATCAATTAGAACTGCATGAAACATGAGCCTCGCCAGAGTTCTAGCACGTTCCGGCAAGGCTCAGAGCAATGATAAAAGTAACAAACTTTTCATTCCCTGATCCCGAAACTTTGCATGACAATTTGGGATCTGATATGATGCGAAGTAGAAGGGCACACCATATCAGTCCTTTCCCACAACCTGTCTCCCCGCCAAGGTAAAAGGTTGTGATTTAGGTAACGTCCGGGTCAAAGCTTCTAACTGTGTCCTACCACATTTAGATAGCTCTCCCGGAATCTTATCAAAGGCAATGCTATAGCGAAGCCACTCTCAGTTTTTTCAACCAGAGAGCGTTGATCTTTCATAGGCTTCCCCTGTGATTTTGTAGATAGGTGCTTTTCGCGGTTGCTTCTTCAGCACTGGTTTGTCAACTACTTCTACTTGAAACAATTGGTCGATTGTTTCAAGTTCAAGGGTTTGAGCGATTTTATCAAGTGAGCTTAGAAAAAGGGCTGCTCGGATATAATCGCGTCTTGCTCCAGCGACTTTAGCAGTTGGCGGCTGACAATTTGATTCCTTTGCAATGCTGTTCTGGTTGTGCCCGCGTGTTTAACGCATTCATCAAGCTGACTGTAATCAGTCAGGTGTGGTTGATTCTCCAGAATTTCCGGAAACGACCACCGTGCCTGTCCAAAGTCGATGATATCGCTGAAGCGTTTCAGATGAAACACTCGGCATATATCAAGCGAGAAGAATGCAGTGATTTCCATACTGCCTTGGTATTCCCAGAAGTTCCGGGCATACCAGGCTGTGTTTCCAGAGCAGCGGTATTCGAGTGAACTATCAAGGTGTTGAAGGAATTCCCTCAACGTCTCAATTTCCCAGATCTCAGCTACCTCCCTAATCTTGATTTGCATAGGAACGTATTTTTGACCTGCACTTAAAAGATACCACCTTTCCTAGAGAAGATCATCTCTGTAGTGATGGATGTAAAAATTAATTATACTTGGCGAGAAACCTAGTCTAATAAAAAAGGGATGAAGCAGATTCGGTAGATTAAAATTTACCGCAGAAAAACTGTGAGCACGAGTGAGCCTCAATTGTCAGGGCTTTTCTAGATTTAGAAGAGCTTGAATTTGCTGTTGATGCTTTGGCTGAATTGCCCGTTCTCCATTTACCCATCTCGTAATCAACGAGCGATCGACTCCTAAATTTTTAGCAAGCTGTGCCTTTGACCATCCTTTTGCATTGATAGCAGCAAGTAATGTTTCTCCCGTAATTGCTTTCGTTCGTTCTAGGTGCTCCGCCGGCAAAGATAAAGGTTCGGGATTTTGCTTTACGTTAGGCGATCGAACCGCTCCCAGCTTCTCCTGAATTAGAACTGTTGGTTTAATAACAACAATTGCTTTGAGCCAAAGCTTTAACCAGTTACGGGGGCGAGTTCTTAATTGAGTGCTTTCACTAGTCAAACTCCATTCTGGTCTGATTGTGTCTGGATAAGTAGAATCATCAAATTCAATTTGCCAGCCTAGTTCATGTAGCGTCAACAGCGCGTTATCCCACTGAGTAATGAGAGCATTCCGTCGCTGTTTACTAGTCTGAATTGCCTCAAGTAATTCTTTAGGCTCTAAGCGTTCTAAAAGTGTGCCTACCTCATAACGCCCATCACGCCGAATCCGACTCATGATCGTGAGGAAGATCGCTAGCTTTGAGGCTAGTCGCTGTCGATATGGGTTAATTTGTAATGTACTCTTTGCTAAGTAGCCGTACTGGCAGAGGGCTTCTTTGCCACCATTTAAGTCCCTAGCATTCAAAAATTTCTCTGTCCAGCTCCCAGGACGAACTTTTATATACAGTTCATCGGGATCTCCTGCTTCATAGTTTAACGAGCCAGGCTCATTCACATCGACTGTCAGGGCAAGTTGTCCTGCATACTCTAGTTCTTCTAACAACCACATTGGTCCTCGCGCAACGTTATAACGGCTAGCACCGACATTGATGTTGCTAATGAGAACAGACAGACTGCAAACGAGCTGTGCTAGATGCCCAATTTTTTTAAGTTTCTGCCCTAGTGTAATATCTGTGCGCTTATCCCAACCAAATAAACGAATCAGGTCGGTTCCCCGCAGGCGAATTTGCTGCTCCCAGGGTTGGTCAGAATCCGTTGCATAAGCTGAGAAAATTAGCAGCACATAAGCTGCTTCTGGACCAAATTGCTGGATAATTTCCCATGCTGCTTTGCCAGGTACTAGCTCAATTTGCTGATTTGATGGACTTTGGCGAACAATATTATGCTGGATAAATCCTTCCCCAACGAGCTTACGCCAGTATGGATACTCCCCGTCTTCCCATTGACAGTTAATGAGTGCCTGCGCTCCAGTCAGAATTGGATAACCCGTCGCAACGCGCTCAATCTCTCGTCCTTGAAATAGAGCAGGCTCAGCGACAAAAGAATGTGTTGCTCGAATTCCTAAGAGTTTTTCAACATCTTCAACTGAAAAGGCTGAAAGATCCAGATTCCGCAGCCATTCACTAGCCGTATGAAAAGCACAAGCACTGATAACAACTGATTCATGCCAAGCATCTTCTTCAGGAAGGGTTGGGTCTTCATCTAGAGACAACAAGCCGGGGATCGAACAATCTGCAGGGATTCGCTCTTCTCGCTTCCAGCGTTCCAGCCGATCTAAAATCCAGGTTGCCGTTTCCTGCCAGAACTCTTGTTTTCGAGTAACCCCCTTAAATAATTTTCCTAAGCGGGTAATTGCTTGCTTTTGCAATGCGCCAATTCTTTCTGTCTCAGCATACAGATTAACGACATCGGCATCACTGCTCATCGTGGAGCGGATTTGTCGGAGCCGATGCTGATTGATACCAGTGGCTACATTGACTAGTACTAAGTTCAGGAATGATTTGCCCAACCGCAACTTTGCAGCATACTCATCCACACGGCTATTCTTCTGATAAAGCGGAATAAGGTCTGCCTTGTCAATGGGAAAGGCAACTTCCTTAGATTTCTTTTTGCGTGTTGTGGTACTGCCTGGCATAGCAGAGTTAGCGAATCACTACTTTAATGTCTCCATTAGTATACTTGTGCTTCACCCACTTGCACTTGACGGGTAATATTTAGTCTTTGCTTTGTCAACAATATGCAAGTTTGTCAACTCATTTAAAACCTGTTCAACCTCTAGATATGTTTCCAAGTAAAGGTTTCAGCGTGATTTAGCTTAACAGCAGCGTTGACAAAAACTCTAGAATCTCTTGACTAAGTTTCTAGAATCTTAGGACGAATAAACTGTATTCGACATAATTCAAGTGTGCTTTCTCCTTTTCACGATGCTTTTGTCAACGAAACGTTACATATTTCTTGTGTTGACAGTGTTGACAAAAGTTCTAGAATCCCTTGACTAAAGGCAAGTTTTCTTCAATTGCTATTTACATCAAATGCAGGCGTAATCGACGTTTAGCTGTATTTACAGCCGCAAGATCTGTGCTTTACTCAACTGCGCCAATGACTTTTGTGTTGACAGTGTTGACAAGAACTCTAGAATTAGCGGACTTGAGCTGAAGTGTATTTTCCCTTGCATTGGCTTCCTTCGATGTTGCCAACGTTGACAGAAACTCTAGAATCACCTGACTAAGTTTATTTTGTTGACTATGCTTCTAGAATTCTTTGACCTGTTTGAGTAGTTGAAAGGTTTCAAGCTGTTGCCAGTGTTGACAAAGTTTCTAGAAACTTAGGACGATAAGATGGAAGACTTTACCTGCAAGGGTTCAATAGCCTCTACCAGGAAAAATCTTTTGCGTGTTGACATCATTTCTAGAATCCCTAACTCTATATTCTAGAATTAGCTAACCAAGTATCTAGGATCACAAGACCTTTCTTTTTTCAATTGCTGTCCTTGCATCGTTTTGACTTAGATGTTGACTTTCTAATGATCCTAAGTAACTTAATGCTGTTGACATATCTAGCTTATTCTTTGCTGCATGGTATACGTCTTCTATTGCATTGTGCAATTTGTGTGCCTATATGCAGCCGAACGATACGACCGCTTTCAGAGCAGTTTGTGAGGAAGATAGTTTTCTATCTTTATTTCCTCATCGCTTTGACTACATCTGGGCAGAACATTTTAACCCAGGTATCAAGCCTCAGTGGAAGACCGAGAGCCGACATCCCTTGAGCGATCGCCTGATTCGCCAAGGGGCATATTTGTACGGCGTGCGATTTGGTGCAGAGACTCAGTATGCTCTGGTTGATATTGATGTGACCAGTCTTTATCATCCCAGCCAAGACCCGCTTGCCGTTTCTCGGATTGTTGCTGCCTTAGAACCGCTTGGACTAGTTAGCTATCTAGCCTGCACCTCCAGTTACAGCGGAGGGCTTC
Organism: Leptolyngbya sp. GB1-A1; assembly: GCF_039962475.1. Taxonomy (NCBI): domain Bacteria; kingdom Bacillati; phylum Cyanobacteriota; class Cyanophyceae; order Leptolyngbyales; family Leptolyngbyaceae; genus Leptolyngbya; species Leptolyngbya sp. GB1-A1. Next base: position 30,602 of record NZ_JAMPLI010000051.1, read on the forward strand.
ACCTTTACTTTCCCTTCCAGCAATCTCAGAGTTCCTGGCAGGTCGCGATTGTTCTAGCTTGCCTTTTAGAAAATGCCGGGTTCAAGCTTCAGCCTGGACAGCTTGAAATTTTTCCAAATCCTCGTCCTTTTACAATTGATGGGAGCTACAGCCTCTTTAATGCTCACCGTCTTCCGCTACAGAGTGGATCTTATCTTTTGAATGCCGAGTGGCAACCTGTTTGGAGCAATTCACAAATTTTTGTTCAGCAATGGCAGTTTGTCCAGCAGCGAAATGATTTGGATAGCAGCACACTTAAGCGAGTGCTGAAGCAGGCAAGGCGGCGGCAATATGGAATTTCTGGGAAAGCAGAGAAGTTTATTAATGACCTGAATACTGAGATTGAACAGGGCTGGACTGGGGTAGGACAAACAAATCGACTATTGGGGCGTATTACTATGCGTTCCTACATCTTTCATCATGTTCTATCCGGTGGGAAGCCGTTGGAAGGGCAAGCACTGATTGACGAAATTGTAGCAGTGGCACGATCGCTGCCTGGATACGAAGAATGGTGTCGGCATCAGCATGAAATTGAACATCGAGCAGAGGAATGGGCAGGCTGTATCGAAAATAGTCACTACTTTCATTTTGGTTCTCAAATTCCCAAGCCCAAACTAGAACCTCAAGATCCAGAACTGGTGACTGCAATTGAAGAGTTGCCTTCCTGGAATGAACGGCAATCCGCAGCAACCAGAGATCGAATCAAACGAGCAATCGCGGATTTGCTGGAGAAGGGGAGTTTACCTGCTCGACCCACAGCACGTTTTCAGGCACTCCTTGAATATGGCATTGGGGGAGGGTCACTCTACCGCCACCGCGATCTCTGGCATCCCAATTATTTTGGGCTGGAATCTGCTCAGGAGGAAGATACTTCCCATCTACCTGTGGAAAACCCCCCGTACCCCCCTTCCTTCAGTAAGAACCACCAGTTAGATTGCGCTGAGAACGCATCTAACTGGCTCAGTTCCCCAAGCTTATTATCCAATGCTGGCGGTGATAATAGGCAGGATAAGCCTTCTAGCGATCGTTCCGGTTCTCAAGAGCGATCGGTTGGTGGTAATTCCCCTGCGCCTTCAAGTCCAGTCGGAGCAGAGTATGTTCAGCAGGTCCTATTTCAGGTGCAGGCGCAGCAGGAGGCGTATCACCAGGCAAGGCGATCGGCTCAATTGCAGCGACAGCGTATCCGCTCTGAAGCTCAGCAAAAGCAGCAGATTGACCAGATGCAACGATATCTTGCCTCTGGTGATCCGATTTTGGTAGCGGAAGCGAGGGCGTGGGCGGAGATCAATCCGGGAGTGCTGAACATGGAGCAACTGCAACTGCCGCTCATTCAGATGCCTGGTTCCCAATAGTGTGCGAAATTGCTGTGTTCCTTGGCTGCAATTCTCTCGTTACAATGTGGGGGAATGGGCTGAAAATTCAGGATCAAAGATCGGGCATCCCAGTAATCCGGGGTAAAACAAAAGGAGACGGCATGACCGCAGCAGTTCAGATTCCACCCCTCACTTTTGATCAGTTCCTCGACTACAACGATGGAACGGAGACCCTGTACGAATTGATTGATGGTTGTCCCCTTGCCATGCCCGAACCTTCGCGCCAGCATCAAAGCATTACTCGTTACCTTGACCGCGTGTTCAGTGACGAGATTGAGAAGCTGGGGCGATTGTGGGAAACGGTTAGAAACACGGCAATTCGAGTTCCAGGACGATATCTTGCCGATGGCAGAAGACCGGATCTCGCGATCGTCAATCTGCCTCAGAGCGAAGTGGAGCAGCAGGAAAAAGGAATTAAGACCATGCCTCACATGGTGATCGAGATTGCCTCAAGTAACTGGAAAGATGACTTGAGAGACAAGATTTTCGCTTATCTGCATTTGCAAGTGCCGGAATATTGGATTGTAGATTATGCAGGGCAAATTCCGGAGAAATACTGCGAGCGCGGAAGAGGTGTCAAAACGATCGTCCACACCCTTCGTACCGTGGGACGGTACGGATACGACAAGCAGGAGTTTATTGGGGATGAAGTCATTCCTTGTCAGACTTTTGAGGATTTACAACTCACCACCCAGCAAATTCTTCAGCTTGGGAAAACGAGTTTGTAGCCAGATGAGCGAAACTCTTCCACTTGTATCTACTCCAGGTGTAACGT
>NZ_JAMPLI010000052.1:0-31003 GCF_039962475.1 Leptolyngbya sp. GB1-A1
TTCAGCTTGTGCGCTCGGCACAGATCGCTCGGTGTCTTTTCGCCACTCAGCACTTGCAGGATGACTTTGGCTTTGAACTCTGCGGTGTATTGACGACGGTTTGCTGTCATAATTGCCCCCTTTCAAGAACAAGGATACTACTCCTACCCTCCTGTCCGAAAAGCGGGGGTCATTTCATAGTCTGCCCTAGAAATTCCTGCACGACCTTTGAGCGGTGGTAGCTCACCCCATCCCAAACAATCACCAAGCGCGTGTCCTCAGCATACAAAGACTGGAGATACTGCAAGAAGGCAACCGTATTGTCTTCGTTGCCTGCGCTGTACTCTTTGACAACAAACTGCTTGGTGAGATAATCCAATGCCCCATAATAGGTCTGCCGTTGCTTGGTAGACTTGATTTCCACATCCACTCGTTGCTTGCGCCGACTCCACCCATAGCCGCTGATATCACCCCACAACAGGTGGCATTCATCGAGAAATAAAACTCTCAATTGTTCGCTAGCGATTTCAGATTGATGCGTTGCCAGTAGCGATTCAAGTTCTCTTTTTTTCCTGGATCAGGGTTTCATTCTTGTCGAGGTGAGAGAGTTGTGCCTTCTTCCAACTGAAGCCAGCGTCTTTGAGCAGAGCATAGTAGCTCTGAAGCCATTGGTAGACCACCCCATACTCATCCTAAATATAATCAATCACCTCCTCCAGCGTCCAAGCATTCTGCCCGTCGAGCCACCGGAACAACGCTTGCTTCTGCTCGGCATCAAGATAGCCTTGGGTGCCCCAATAATTAGAGCGCAGTCCCTCCACACCTGAGCATTTGTAGCGTTGATGGCTGGCTGTGATGAAGCCAACCGACACTTGCAGGATGTCACGGATCTGCGGATAACTGTAACCACTCTGACTCATCTGCACGGCGAGCGCGCTTAAGTTCCAACGGAGGTGGGTTACTTTGAATAAACTGCTCGAGCGTTTCCATCGGCTGAGCGAGTAGAATTTGGGGCACACCCTCAACCTACCATTTGTTCAAATCCTATCTAGGATACCTATAATTGCATAGGTTCTACATCGTGCAAACTGCAAGCTATATTCATCATGAGCAACTTAAGTTGGATGTGAGCTTGAACTTAAGTTCATATGCAGGCTAGTACTTAGGACTAACTCATTACTGATCGTTCTATTGCTTACAGGACGAACCCTAGTTTGATGACAAGTTTTCGTTAATTCCATAAGTTAAGGTTACATAAATGAATAGAGCATTGAAGAGAAGCAATTTTTACATGATTATTGCTCCCTTTTTTAAAGATTGAGAATGAGTCAAGATATTTTTGCTGAATCTGCTGGCGATCGTCAGCTATTAGCGGTGTCTCCCTCTGAACGAGATCATCGGCAGGGTTCACTAGACGCACGAGTTGTACTCGTTGAGTATGGGGATTATCAATGCCCGCAAAGTGGAGAACTTTATGCTTTGATTCAAGCAATTCAAGTACAGCTTAATAGAAATCTTAATGAGAAGAACTATTTATGCTTTGTGTTTCGACATTTTTCTCAACCTCAACTCTATCCGCAATCTCAGAAGGCAGCCGCTGCCGCAGAAGCAGCAGGAGCGCAAGGACAGTTTTGGCAGATGTCAGGAATTTTATGGGAGCATTATCAGGATTTAGGGGATGGCTATTTAGTGGAATATGCTGCCAATTTGGGACTGGATGTAACTCAGTTTTTGCGAGATATTGCTGGAGAAGTGTATGGCGATCGCATTCGCCAAGATATTGAAAGTGGAAGGCGCAGTGGCGTAACCCGCACACCAGCTTTGTTTATCAATAGCATTCGTTATCAAAATGCGTTGGAATTTGGGCCACTATTAAATGCAGTGATTGAATCTGGAGGTCTGGTGTAATAGGGTTTATCTATACTCACCATTAGCATTAAGCAGTCGCTCGATCGAAATGTTGCAATTGTGTGGTAAATGTACAAGTGAAAGGAAGATCAGTGATATGTTGCATAGGTGTGAAGAGCAATATTAGATATCTGTCAATCTTTAAGTAGGCTAACAGCCATAGACCGAGCACAGGTGATTGTTTTATCTGAATAAGGGTTGTCTGTCTTAAATAGAGGCACGATCGCATCGAGTAACCGCAAGAGGTGAGACAGCCATGAGCAAGTCGTATCTGGGTCGATGGATGTTGATAGGCAGTGCACTGTGGGTACTCAGTTGCCCTCAACCGATCGCCGCTCAAGTCGTACCCGACGATACCCTGCCTTCAGGAGAGCGATCGCAAGTCACAGGCGATGTCAATGTTCAGATTGATGGCGGAGCCAGACGAGGCAGCAATCTCTTCCACAGCTTCCAGTCATTTTCTGTGCCAACAAGTGGGTCTGCCTTCTTTAACAATGCCGTTGATGTACAAAATATCTTCAGCCGTGTTACCGGTGGCTCCGTCTCGAACATTGATGGTGTGATTCGAGCAAATGGTACGGCGAATCTGTTTTTGCTCAATCCGAACGGAATTTTGTTTGGTCCCAATGCCAGCTTGAATATCGGTGGCTCCTTTGTAGCCAGTACAGCTAGTAGCATCCAGTTTGCCGATGGAACTGAGTTCAGTGCCGTTAATTCCTCGGCTACTCCCTTGCTGACTATCAGCTTGCCTATTGGCTTGCAGTTCAATAGTCAGCAAGGAGACATCGTGATGCAGGGTGTTCCTGAGAATCCGGTAACTGAAGTGGGTGATGCAGGTCAGCTTCTCAATACTGCCCAGCCTGTCAACAGCGTGACCAATGAAACAAGCTTTAATGCGATCTCTGGCAATTTGAACTATGACAATGATGTTGACCTGTATCAAGTCTACTTGAGACAAGGTGTACCATTCACAGCAAGTACGGTAAATGGCACGAACGTTGATACTCAGTTGTTCTTATTTGATAGCAGGGGCGTGGGCTTGCTCACTAACGATGACAGTTTTAACACCCTTCAATCGACTCTCCCCTTAAACGCCCCCGTCATCCCTGCGGTCTCTGGCACCTACTACTTGGGCATTTCCAGCCAGTTTAACGCGCCCCTGAGTCCAGGAGGTAGGATCTTCGGTCGGTTGGAGGAGTCGAACGGTCCTGGAGCAGAGTTGCCTTTAAGTAATTGGAATACGAGCCGTGTTAATGATCGCGGTCCTTATGTGATTACTCTCATCCCTCAATCCTATTTTCAGGTGCAACCCGGCAGAACGATCGCGCTGGTGGGCGGCAATGTCACACTTCAGAGATCAAATTTGCAGGCTTTAGGGGGTCAAGTCGAGTTGGGCGGTATTGCCAACTCAGGTACTGTCAGGCTGAGTGTGAATGGCGATCGCATAAATTTGAGTTTCCCCAATCAGGTAACGCAAGCTGATGTCACTTTAAGGAATAGTGGCATTGACGTGAGGGGAGTAAATGGCAGTATGAGCATTGTTGCCCAGAATATTGATATCACAAGAAGCTTACTGCGAGGAGGCATTCCCAACGATTTGCGTTTACCTGGCACTCAAACCGGAGATCTAGAGTTAAATGCTACGGAATCTATCACACTTAGCGATGGCAGCAATTTGGTAGCAACCCTGGAAGGAGAGGGGGCGATCGGCAATATCAACCTCACAGCAGGTGAGCGCATCTCTATCGATAACGCTACGGTGGACCTTAGAGTGGGACCAGAGGGTGTTGGTAACGCTGGCGATATTAACATCACAACGGGATCGCTTTTTCTCCGCAATTCCGGTGAAGTGTCTGCCTTTACGTTCGGACGTGGAGATGTCGGTAGTCTGAATATCAATGCCCGTGATACGGTTTCGGTGGACGGTCGAAACATTGGTGGTTTTCCCAGTCGTCTATCTAATTCTGTATTTTCAGAAAGCATTGGTAATAGTGGTGGCATCAACATCACGACAGGGTCGTTTTCTGTCACTAATGGGGCTAGAGTCAATTCCGCCACGGTTGGACAGGGAGATGCAGGCGATATCACGATTAATGCCCGCGACACCGTTCTTCTTAGGAATTCCGCTGGTCTTCCGGATTCTCGTACCGACTTAACTACTGGCACATTTGGTGCCGGTAATGGTGGCGACATCAACATCACGACGGGGTCGCTTTTCGTTGCCAATGGTGCGCGGATGTTCTCCAATACCCGTGGAAGCGGGAATGCAGGCAATGTGACGATTAATGCCCGCGATGTCGTCTCTTTAGATGGTGAAAACCCCAACGGACGCGGAAACGAAAACCTTCTCTTCACACTAAACAGCACTATCTACACACAAGTGAATTCAGGATCTGTGGGTCTTCCAGGCAGTGAATTGAGGTTCAGAGGTACGGGTCAAGGCGGAGATGTGACGATCACAACTGGTTCACTATTTCTGACCAATGGGGGTGCTGTGAATACTTCCACACAAGGGCAAGGCAATGCTGGTCGCGTCACTATTAATGCGCGTGATACTGTGCAAATTCGTGGCACAGCCCCAACTCGTCCTGACCAGCCCAGTGAAGTGGTTACCTCGGCGACACCAGGATCTGGCGGGAACGGAGGAAGTGTCATTATCAGAACTGGATCACTCTCGGTTTCCAACCAAGGAAGAATCAATACGAATACACAAGGGCAAGGCAGAGCAGGCAATATCCAGATTTGGGCGAGCGATACGGTCTTGTTCAATAATAGCGATGCGATCAGTACTCCTGAACAAGGGGCAGTAGGTAGGGGAGGTGATATTGAAATTGAGGCGCGATCGCTCTCCCTACTCAATAGGTCTCAACTCTCGACTGCCACCGCAGGAGCAGGAAACGCAGGTGACATCACCGTGAGTGCTGATGCGGTGCGATTGAGCGGTGGTGCTCAACTGCGTACTAGCACTTCAAGTCGCGGTCGGGCAGGTAACATCACTCTCAATACACCACTCCTCCAGTTATCAGAGAGAACCAGCGGTCTGTTTGCGGGAACGACCAGTGCTGGCAATGCCGGGAACTTAACGATTCAACCGCGTGGCAATGGGCAAGATGTGCGGGTAGAACTTAACTCTGGTGCCCAGATTTCTGCCTCTACTTCCAACAATGGTCGGGGTGGCAGGCTTACCATTACCGCACCTGAGTCCATCACCCTCACTGGAAATGGTTCGATCATCTCAGCCGAAACCAGCGGCAGCGGAATCGGAGGCAACTTAACGCTCCAAACAGGAGACCTCAACATCCAAAACCAAGCCCAAGTCACCGTCAGCAGTTCTGGCAGAGGTAGTGCAGGGTCTCTGCTTGTGGATGCTAATCAAATCCTCCTCAATAACCAAGGCAGAATTCGAGCAGACACCTCAGGAGGTGGGGGTAACATCACCTTGCGATCGCCCCTCATCCTTCTGCGCAACGGCAGCAACATCACCACGAATGCCACTGGCGCTAACATTCCGGGTGGCAACATTGATGTTGATACTCGATTCTTGGTGGGAGTGCCCGACGAAGACAGCAACATCAGCGCCAACTCCCAAGACTTTCGCGGGGGCAATGTCAGCATCAATGCGATCGCGCTCTATGGCATTGAGCCCAGTGTGACACTCACGCCCTTGAGCGACCTCACCGCCACTGGCGCGACCTCTGCCTTGAGTGGAGCAATTGATGTCACGACGGCAGGCATTGACCCCACATCAGGATTAGTAGCATTACCGACTGACGTAGCGGACGCATCCGGGTTGATTGCTCAAGCCTGCCCTGCCGACGAGGGCAACTCGTTTGTCGTTACGGGTCGCGGGGGGTTACCTCCCACCCCAGAGCAGCAACTCGACGACGATGCCGATTGGCAGGATCGCCGCAGGCTCACCATCCCTCAGCAGACTGCCCCTCAGCAGACTACACCCGACAGCCCCAGCGATCGCCCTTTCCCTGGCACAGCTGATGCCCTGATTGTGGAAGCAACCGGATGGCAAACCACTGCCACAGGAGAGATGAGGCTGGTTGCTACCCCTGCTGATTCCACGGTGCCCACAGCGCTAAATCACTCGATCGCCTGTGAGGGGCGGGACTAACTCAGTTGCTCACATCAGCACCAGAAGGAGCCACAACATCAGATGAATGAGGGATATCCAAACAAGCGAACCAATCAAAAAGCGTCGATCGAGCAGCGCCACTCTGTCAACAAACGCTGGCTGCGATTTCTGCGATCGACTCTGTTAGGGCTGCTTGTTACCGTTATCCTTCATGCCGAGATCGCCGTTGGAATTGGTATAGAGAATACCGGGCAGCAGGTAGAGGCTGTACCTAATTTCATTCAAACTGATGCCACTTCTCCCCTGGCTCAACTCGTGCAGCAGGCAGAAGAGCGCTATCGGACAGGGCAGGTTTCAGAGGCGATCGCCCTTTGGCAGCAAGCAATGACCCGCTACGAAACAGCAGGCGATGTTCTCAATCAAGCACTCACGCTCAGCTTTCTCGCGACAGCTTTTGCCGATCTGGGACAGTGGACGCAAGCCAATGGTGCGATCGAGCAGGCGATGACGCTGCTAGCAGCTCAAAACTCAGCATCTAATCCGGAGATTTCATCTGCTCTTGCCCAAGTGCTGACGGTTCAGGGAAAACTCCAGCTTGATCAAGGTCAAGTGTCAGAGGCTGTGACAACCTGGAAAGCTGCTGAAGCAGCCTATCGCGAGACAAACGACTCAATCGGCATTGTGGGCAGTCAAATCAATCAGTCCAGAGCTTTACAGTCAGCCGGACTATACAGACGAGCCACAGATCTCCTGACACAGGTCGAACAGTCGCTGCACAACCAACCTGATTCGCGGCTTAAGGTGACGAGCTTGCGAAATCTGGGCAAGATGCTGAGACTAACGGGCGAGCTGGCTCAGTCTCGAACGGTTTTAGAGCAGAGCTTGGCGATCGCTCAAGCACTCCAAGACGGAACGCCCGAATCAGCAGCAGATCTTAGCGGGATTCTGCTAAGCCTAGGAAACACAACTCGCGCCCAAGGAGAAACTGACACAGCACTGGCACTCTACCAGCGGGCAGCAGCAATCGCGCCTTCGTTGATGGCAAAAACTCAAATTCAGCTTGTTGAGTTTAGTCTGCTGGTTGAAGTCGATCGATCGGCTGACGCGCAACGCCTGCTGCCAGATATTCAAGCTCAGCTTGCCCAATTTCCGCCAGGGCAGCAGGCAGCTTATGCTCACATCAGTTTGGCTCAAAGCTTAATCAAACTGCGAGAGCCTGCGAATCTGACCGCTTCGGCTCAAGCACTCGCCGCTGTAGTGCAACAAGTTCGGGCTATAGGTGATCACCGGACTGAATCCTACGCGCTAGGCACATTGGGGGGCCTGTATGAGGCAACTCACCAGTGGGACAGTGCTAAAACGCTGACTCAGCAAGCGCTCAGCCTATCTCAATCCATTGATGCACCTGACATTGCTTATCAATGGCATTGGCAGCTTGGGCGCATCTTCTGTCAAGACGCACAGCCTTGCCTGTCAAAAGGTCTGCAAAACGCTACAACTGTCTATGGCGAAGCGGTTAAAACGCTGCAATCGCTACGTACCGATCTCGCTGCCATTAGTCCAGATGTCCAGTTTTCGTTTCGAGAAAGTGTCGAACCCGTCTACCGACAGTTTGTGGAACTGCTGTTGCAGTCGGACGGCAATGCGCCTAGTCAGGACAATCTGAAACAGGCGCGTGAAGCGATCGAAGCACTTCAGCTTGCAGAACTTGACAACTTCTTTCGAGAAGCCTGCATCACGGCGAATCCAATCGAAATTGAGCAGATTGATCCGCAAGCTGCCATTATTTATCCCATTATTTTGCCGAGCCAGTTGGCGGTGATTGTGGCTTTGCCCAATCAGCCATTGCGCTATCACAAGACAGACTTGACGCAAGCAGAAGTCGATCGCATCCTCAGCCAGATGCGGCAATCCCTCAGACCGACCGCCTTTGTCGAAGACTGGATGCCCAGCGTTCAACAGGTCTATGATCTGCTGCTGCGCCCTGTAGAAACGGAGCTGGAAGCAAGTGGCGTTAAAACCCTTGTGTTTGTGCCTGATGGCTTGCTTCGCAGTTTGCCAATGGCTGCCCTGCACGATGGACAGCAATATCTGATTGAAAAATATAGTGTTGTGCTGACGCCCGGTTTACAGCTTCTGCAACCCCAACCGATCGAACAGTTGCAGCTGCGTGGACTGCTAGCCGGATTAAGTGAAGCACGGGAAGGCTTTTCGGCACTGCCAAATGTTGTGGTTGAAATTGATCAAATTCAAGCCGAAATTCCCGCTCAGGTGCTGCTTGATCAGACGTTCACCAATCGATCGCTGCAAACCCGTATGGATTCTACGGACGCGCCGATTGTTCACTTGGCAACGCATGGTCAGTTCAGCTCGAATGCCGAGGACACCTTTATCTTGGCATGGGATGGACGCATCAACGTGAAACAACTCGATCAACTGCTTCGCGCCAGGGAAGAGCTTAGTCCGATCGAGCTGCTGGTGCTGAGCGCGTGCCAAACCGCAACGGGCGATCGTCGAGCGGCTTTAGGAATGGCAGGCATGGCGGTGCGATCGGGAGCTAGAAGTACGCTGGCTTCGCTATGGTCAGTAAGCGATCAATCTACCGCAGCTTTAATGATTGAGCTTTATCGCGAGTTAGGCCTGCCTGGGGTGACAAAAGCTGAGGCACTCCGTCGTGCTCAGGTCAGTTTACTGCACCAAAGCAATTACACGTCCCCTTACTATTGGGCACCGTTTGTTCTTTTAGGAAATTGGCTATAAAACCATGATGCATTTCATTAAATCTCTGTTTTGCGGTCTATCCATTGTTATTGCTCTGAGTTTAGAACTGGCGATCGCCCCCGCTGTCGCAGCAGAAAGTCAGCAGGCAGGGAGCAATCCGCCGCCGCCACCAAGCAATCCAGGTAGCTCAGCCGCAGGGGGACGGCGCAACCCACAGACCTGTCCTCAAGATACAAGCACAGCAGCAACCACTCCAGTATTGACTGCCCTTGGCCCAACCCGCGAACCAGGTTTAACGGTGGCAGAGCGTCCGACATTTCTCGTCTATGTGCCTAGAACGAGTGCTGAGAATGCAGAATTTAGCCTTCGTAGTCAAGAGGGTCAGGGTGTTTATCGAACCACTGTTGCCTTAACCCACACTCCTGGTCTAATCAGCATTACCCTCCCCGATCAGGTAGCGCCTCTGGAGGTTGACAGACCCTATGTGTGGTCGTTTGCCTTGATTTGTAATTCGGACGATCGCCTTGAAGATCGATTTGTCACCGGCAGTATTCAACGCATTGCACTAAATCCAACTCGCCTACAACAAATTGAGAAATCGTCTCCCAGACAACGCATTACGTTATACCGGGACGATAACATTTGGTACGATCCCCTTGCTCTCCTGTTTGAGTTGAGGCGCACTCAACCAGATGATCCTAGCCTCAACGCCGCTTGGCGCGAATTTCTGCAACTAAACGGCATCAGTATCATGATAAGTAGCAATTGAATTGGTAAAAATCATTAACCTTGAGCGATCGCATTTATCCAGTGTGGACAACTCTGAGACAGCAATTATGGCAATGGCGTGGAGTCCTGATAACAGTCCCCTGCATCGCTGGAGGATTGCTGACTTTACGATTGGCAGGAGCGCTCCAATTTATGGAACTGATGGCGCTTGACCAAATGGTTCGTCTACGTCCGTCTGAGCCTGCTGACTCTCGAATTGTTCTGGTGACGATCGACGAATCTGATATCCAGCAGCTTGGGCAGTGGCCGATGTCAGATGCTGTGCTTGCTCAGGTAATCTCATCGCTTAAACAGCAACAGCCCAGGGTGATTGGTCTTGATATCTTTCGAGATTTGCCTGTAGAACCGGGTCATCAAGCATTAGTCGAGGTCTTCACTTCCACACCCAATTTGATTGGCATTGAGAAGGTGATCGAAACGGCTAAGGGTGAAGTCATTCAAGCTCCACCCCTTCTAAAACAACGAGATCAAGTTAGCGCTAGCGATCTGTTATTAGATAGGGATGGCAGAATTCGCCGCAGCTTGTTGTATTTGAGAACTCAGGACAATCGCTCAATTCTCACGTTGGGCGCACGATTAGCATTCTTTTATCTTGATCGTCAGGGAATCACCCGGCAATCTCTAAACTCTGAACAGACGCAGTTTCGATTGGGTCGAGCCACATTTATGCCTCTGCAATCCAATGATGGTGGTTATGTTGGCGTTGATGCACGTGGATATCAGATTCTGTCTGGTTTTCCTAAATTCCAACCTGGGTTTCATACAATTTCGCTTACAGATGTATTGCACAGACGCATACCACAAGATTTGATGCGCGATCGCATTGTCGTAATTGGGCTAACCGCAGAAAGCCTTGAAGACCGCTTTTTTACCTCCTATACAACTGACTCGATTGCTGCTCCCGCTGGGGTTGAAGTTCATGCGTTGTTAACCAGTCAGTTGCTCAGCGCTGCGCTAGATGGACGACCTCTGCTGCGCGTATGGCCGGAACCGATTGAAATTTTATGGATTGTCGCTTGGTCAGCGATCGGAGCAGCCATCGGTTGGACATCTCCATCTCCACGAAAAACCGCGTTGGGAGTGATTCTATTGGGAGTTGCATTATGCGGTAGCGCCTACGGATTATTTTTAGCAGGTTGGTGGCTAATTATCATTCCACCACTCCTAGCTTTAGTTGGATCTGCGATTACAAGCAGCGGTTACCTACTGTGGGACAACCTCAGAGAGTATGCTCGAACGCTGGAACAAAGGGTTGAAGAGCGGACTTTGAAGCTAGAGCAAGAAATTGTTGAGCGCAAACAGGCAGAAGAAACGTTGAGTCAACAAAAACTTCTTTTACAAACGATCGTAGATCATATTCCAGTTATGATTACGCTCTACAACTCAGATGGACAAATTGAGTTTGTGAATCGTCAGTTTGAGCAAATTTTAGGCTGGTCGATCACAGATTTAAATCATATTGACCTGATTGCTGAATGTAGTCCTGATTCAGAACAGCGCCAGCAAATTTTAGAGCATATGTTAGCTGCAACGGGCACCTGGTTAGACCTGAGAGTTAGAACAAAAGACGATCGCTTCATCGACACCTCTTGGGCAAATGTTCAATTGGCGAATTGCTTATTCGTTGGAATTGGTCAGGATATTAGCGATCGCAAACGTGCCGAGGAAGCCTCAATTTTAGACGAACGCAACCGCATGGCGCGGGAAATTCACGATACCCTGGCACAAGCCTTTACAGGTATTTTGCTACATATCGGAGCAGCCATGGAACTGATTACTAAAAAACCCGCAACGGTACAAGCACGCTTAGAAACCGTTGATGAATTGGCGCGGACAGGATTGTCTGAGGCGCGGCGATCGGTGGCAGCCCTGCGACCAAAATTATTAGAAAAGGGTAGCTTATTTGATGCCCTCAAACACTTAACTGCTCAAATGAAGTCGTCCACGGATACTTCTCTCATTTGTGAAGTCATTGGCACAGCTTATCCCTTATCACCCAATGTTGAAAATAATCTACTTCGCATTGGACAAGAAGCCTTAACCAATGCCATTAAATATGCTCATGCCAGCGAAATTCGCGTTGAATTGGTTTACGAAGAGACTCATTGTCTTTTACGGGTTAAAGACAATGGACAAGGATTCGAGATTGACCAGATACCTCTAAATCAGGGATTTGGTTTAGTAGGAATGAGTGAGCGAGTTGAGCAGATTGGCGGTGAATTAATTATTCAAAGTCAACCTGATCAAGGTACAGAAGTTGTTGTCATCCTGAATCGGGAGTAGGTACCTCATGAGTCAGCCAGCCGTCATTCGGGTTTTGATTGTGGATGATCATGCGATCGTTCAGCAGGGAATTGCCGCTATTATCCAACAAGAATCAGATATGACGGTGGTTGGTCGAGCCAAGGATGGGATTGAGGCGATCGCTCTGTTTCGCCAGGAGCAGCCAGATGTGACCTTGATGGACTTACGAATGCCTCAAATGGGAGGGGTGGAAGCAATTACTGCAATTTGCGCCGAATATAACACAGCTCGCGTCATTGTGTTGACCACCTATGATGGAGATGAAGATATCTATCAAGGTCTACGAGCAGGGGCAAAGGGCTATCTGCTCAAAGACTCTAAACCCAGCGAGTTACGAACTGCCATTCGCACCGTTCACAAGGGGCATCAGTATATTCCACCTGATGTGGCTGCCAAGCTAGTGCAGCGAATGTCCAATCCAGAGTTGAGCGATCGTGAGTTAGAAGTGCTTCAGTTAGTGGCAAAAGGCATGAGCAATCTAGAGATTGGTGCTGCCTTGAATATTACTGAAAGCACCGTTAAATCAAATGTAAACCGAATTTTAAGTAAGCTGGGAGTAAAAGACCGCACTCAAGCAACCATTATTGCCTTAAAACGAGGGCTTACTAGCCTGTAAGTTTGCTATGCCCCACTTAGGTTTGATGTAAGCTTGAACTTAAGTTTGATTCTCTCGGCCCCTCAGATTGCCTAATAATCGATCGTTTTGTTGCTTAAGATATAGCTTCTGAGTTGACGACAGACCTGAGTTTCTCCTTTACATTAAAGTCATACAAACAACGACTTGTGCATTTCTAGCTCAAGCAAGTTTAGAAACGTATAAGTCTGTCAAAACGATGCTGTCAATGAGTTGAATTAGTACGTTGGAAGAAGTGGTGAATGCCATGCTATGGCTCAGTTCAGACGCTTCTAGTTTTGTCACTACGCGATCGATCGCGGTTGGTGGTGAACATACCAAGTAGTAACAAAAAGTTGATTACACAAATTATTCACTAATAGGGGCATCATGGTACAACCTCCCTGGTTTTTTGGTACTCGTCTCACCATCATTGCTGATCACACCACGACCGGAGGGCAGTACGACCTGATTGAAGGCTACTTTCCACCTAGCACGCAGTCTCCTCCCCACCACCACACGTGCTACTCTGAACAAACAAGAAGATGAAACTTCTCTCTGTCAACGTGGGACTGCCACGTGAAGTAGTCTAGAAGAGAAAAACAGTTAAAACTGTGATTTTCAAAGAGCCAGTCAGAGATCGAGTAATAGTGCGCGCAGCGAAGCTGATCCCTTTAGGATCGCTCAATCTAGACGGCGATGGGCAGGTTGACCTTAGCGCTCATGGCGGGGCAGACAAAGCAGTTTATGGCTATCCGTTTGAGCATTACGACGACTGGCAAAGTGAATTGCCTGACACAACGCTAACACCAGGCAACTTTGGTGAAAGCTCAACTGAAAGCTTTACCCGAAAGTTGGCGTAACTACTTTCAGGAGCAAAGCCGTCGTCAGGATGTGAAATAGAGGCTGTTATTTTGAGTATCTCTAAAGCCGAAACGGTTGCAGAAAGCAATGCAACAGGCGTCTTCGCTTCAGTTTTTGTCTAATTCCCAATAAAACCAAACATTTGTAGGAGATCTAATGTTTATCGACTACGTTACACTCATGCTCATTAACCTGGTGGCTGGACTCGTTTTGTTAGCTGCCTATGTATACTTTGGCCTTGGTAGTTCAAACCAGAGACGCTGGATTCCAGGCTTTGGTGTCGTTGGTGCGATCGCGTTAGTCACTGGCTTACACATGACGTTTACCTGGCCTATTCCTGGTAGTTTCAATATTGCCTTTGGTGAAACAACTACCCTGTTTGGCATTCTGTTCGTAGCAACTTCACTTACTCTGGCAATGGGTTGGGAGTTATTGAGCCTTGGTATTTATGGATTCTTTGCAGGGCTTGTATCGCTTCTCATTGGCTTTCGCTTCATCAACCTGGGACTAACACAAATTGCTGTGCCAGCAGGAACTGGGTTCATCTTAGTTGGTTTAGGAGGAATTTTTGCTGCACTGACGCTCTATCTCAAAGAAAACCGCTTCTTGCGAGCTACTGGAGCAATTGTGTTAATTGTGGCAGCCCTCATCTTTGCTTATATTGGATTGATTAGCTATTGGATACATCTTGCTGACTTCTCGACATGGCAACCCTTACCAAGATAGTGGCTATGATCGCGGACTAGTGCGACTAGTAGGAACAATCTTGATCCGAGTGACACTCAAGAAAATGATAGTGAATTAGGTCTTGAATGAGTTCGTGTAGATTTACAAGGAGAAAACCCATGGCTACATTCCGCATGGTCTCGATCAATCGTTTAGATATCTTTTATCGTGAATCAGGTTCTCGTGATAATCCGATTATTCTGCTGTTACATGGCTTTCCAACTTTCTCTTACATGTTTCGCAACTTGATACCTGCGCCTGCTGATAAATTCTGTCTCATTGCCCCTGATTATCCTGGTTAAGAGCATCTTCCCTGCTGAAGGCACTTGTCCCTACTAGCGCGACCTAAAAACATTGAGTTTCATTTACTTGACACTGTGCATTTTGCCCTAGGAGAAGATGGGGACGCGATCGCAAATCACACCACCCAATTTCTCGGACCACGACTGCAACCTCTTCATGCCTGACGGGCCAAAGAAACATCACTTGGTTAGTAAGTACCAGACAAAAGCTTGCGAAGACAGGCTAGGAAGGATTTCATACTGTTGATCGATAAATTAAAAAGGTGGTTTTTGCAATGCAGCAAAGAATCATTAAAGTTCTTGAGTTTAGTTTGGTTGTCCTGCTAATTGCGAGCGCAATTTGGTTTGTTAATCAAGTCGGAATTGATCAGCTCAGAGCCAATGTTGCTCAATTTGGCATTTGGGCACCGTTCACGATTCTGTTACTGAGACTGACAAGTATTGTGGTTCCTGCATTACCAGGTACAGCTTATGCAGTTTTGTCCGGTGCTTTGTTTGGGTTTGCAAAAGGTTTAATTGTGATCGCGATCGCAGATTTTCTTGCCTGTGCGATTAATTTTTTCATTGCTCGTCGCTATGGTCGTGGGGTAGTGCGAAGGCTTGTCGGGAAGCGATTTATGAACAAGCTCGATCGCTGGAGTCAGAAATATCTGGAAGGCAATTTCTTCTTGATGACCGGCGCTTTGATGACGAGCTTTTTCGACTACATTTGCTACGCTGCTGGCCTTAGCCGGATGTCCTGGAAGCGGTTTATCAGTGCTGTGGGATTGAGTATTGCGATCGTCAAGCCTCCCATTGTGGCGGTTGGCGCAGGCATTTTGGAAGGTGAAAAGCTATTGATAGGCGCTTCAGTTATTGGGGTGTTGGCGATCGCCATTATCACCGCTTGGATTCGGCGCAAAGGAAATCAAACTGCTACTTTAGACAAATAAACATTACACAGCCTTGTTACGAAATAATGTAGATATTGAAGAGCTAAAGCTCTGATGTTGTGGCTCCTTCTGGTGC
Source organism: Leptolyngbya sp. GB1-A1 (assembly GCF_039962475.1). Taxonomy (NCBI): domain Bacteria; kingdom Bacillati; phylum Cyanobacteriota; class Cyanophyceae; order Leptolyngbyales; family Leptolyngbyaceae; genus Leptolyngbya; species Leptolyngbya sp. GB1-A1. The sequence continues at coordinate 15,299 of NZ_JAMPLI010000052.1, forward strand.
TGATGTGAGCAACTGGGTTAGTCCCGCCCCTCACAGGCGATCGGGTAATTTAGCGCTGTGTGCACCATGGAATCAGCAGGGGTAGCAACAAGCCTCACCTCTCCTGTGGCAGTGGTTTGCCATCCGGTTGCTTCCACAATCAGGGCATCAGCTGTGCCAGGGAAAGGGCGATCGCTGGGGCTGTCAGGTACACTTTGCTGAGGTGCACTCTGTTGAGGGAGGGTGAGCCTGCGGCGATCCTGCCAGTCGGCATCATCATCAAGTTGCTGCTCTGGGGTGGGAGGTAAACCCCCGCGACCCGTAACGACAAACGAGTTGCCCTCATCAGCAGGGCAGCCTTGAGCAATCAACCCGGATGCGTCCGCTACGTCAGTCGGTAATGCTACTAATCCTGATGTGGGGTCGATGCCTGCCGTCGTGACATCAATCGTGCCAGGTAAGGCAGACGTGGCTCCAGTCGCGGTGAGGTCGCTCAAGGGAGTGAGTGTTACACTGGGCTGAATGCCATAGAGCGCGATCGCATTAATGCTGACATTGCCCCCGCGAAAGTCTTGGGAGTTGGCGCTGATGTTGCTGTCTTCGTTGGGCACTCCCACCAAGAATCGAGTATCAACATCAATGTTGCCACCCGGAATATTAGCGCCAGTGGCGTTCGTGGTGATGTTGCTGCCGTTACGTAAGACGATAAACGGCGATCGCAAGTTAATATTGCCGCCACCCCCCGATGTATCGGCTCGAATACTGCCTACATTGTTCAGGAAGATGCGATCGGCCTCCACCAACAAGTTGCCTGCCCTGCCTTGCCCCGAACTACTAACAGTCACCTCAGCTTGGTTTTGGATGTTGAGGTCTCCTGTCTGCAACACTAAGTTCCCTCCGGCTCCTCTGCCGCTAGTTTCAGCGGAGATGATAGAGCCATCTCCAGTGAGGGTAATGGAATCTGGAGCGGTAATGGTGAGCCTACCTCCACGACCGCTACTAGAAGTGGAGGCAGAGATTTGGGCACCAGCGCTCAGTTCTACCCGTACAGCTTGCCCGTTGCCACCCGGTTGAATGGTTAAGTTTCCTGCATTTCCAGTATTGGTTGTGTCTGCAAACAGACCGCTGGTTCTTCCCGATAGCTGGAGGTTAGGTGTATTGAGGGTGATATTGCCTGCCTGTCCACGACTTGAGGTGTTGGTCCGCAGTTGAGCGCCACCGCTCAATCGCACTGCATCGGCACTCACGATGATGTCACCTGCGTTTCCAACCCCAGAAACCGTAGCTAAGAGTCGAGAGTCATCAAGAAGTGAGAGTCTACCTGCATTAATCTGAATGTTGCCGCCATTGCCATTGCCACCTGCTGATGCAGTAATCGAACTGTTGTTTCGCAGCAGCACAAGATCTCGCACGTTGAGGTCAATGTTGCCCCCCTCTCCAGAGACAGTCGCTGCAGTAATTGAACCGCCACGACCAAGAGAAATGGAGTTGGCGTTGACCCACAGGGTGCCAGCATTTCCAATTCCATCATTACTAACAGTAAGGTTTGCTCCATCAGTAATACTTAAGTGGGGCGTGTTAATAGTCACGCTGCCTGAATTTCCGCTTGGCCTGTCAGGCAACCCAAAAGCCTGTTGTACGGATTCAGGCACAACAGGGGCAGGCGAACCAATATGGCTTGGAAGAGAAGCCCCCGGGGGGTGTCCACTGAGTTCTACGGACTCTCTAGCATTAATAGTGACACTACCTGCGTTACCAAATCCTGCAGTGGAGGTTGCAATAACTCCTCCATCTTGAATTGCCAATCTTGAGGTATTAACTATAAGGCGACCAGCGTTCCCAGCACCTAGAGTAATAGCAACCACACTACTTTGACCGAAGCTAGTGGTTTGCCCAGTTATTCTGATCAAGTCAGACGCATTCACCATTACAGTTCCACCTTCACCAGTTCCAAAAGCGGCAGTTCCTAAACTTCCTCCTTCTAAAAGATTTAACTGCCCTGTTGATACCGTCACCACTCCTCCATCTCCAGAGTTGTACGAGCCATTACCGATAGTACTACCAAGAGTAGGGTTTAAAGGCGCAAAACCAATTAGTTGTGTAGAGTCAGAAGCATTTACAGTTACATTGCCAGTATCCCCAGAACTGTAGGAATTAGCAAGAATTGCCGCTCCACCCTGTAGGAGTAACTGCTGAGTTGAAACTGTAAGATCTGCTCCACGTCCAACTCCCGCAGTATTACTGATCAAGCCGCCATAAAACCTGCTATCTGGGCTACTTTCACTCAGTTCTAAAGACTGAGAAGCATTCACTCTAATGCTCCCCCCTGCCTGAGTGCTTTGGTTTTGAATCAACATAATTGAACCATCTGCCAGCGAGACTTGGCTCCCCTGCACCTGAATTGAACCGCCTCCACTGGCATTGGCTAATGCCTGTTGCGAGAGACGAATATTGCCAAAGTTTCGTACTCCTGGATAGCTCAAGGCAAAGCTATCACTAAGGCTCACTTGCCCACCGCGAACGCTACCCAATTCAATTCGTCCTTGCTCCGCCGTCAGCGTGCCACCATTAATGTCTATATCCCCGCCAATCAAAGCGAGAGTTCGACCTGTTGGCACCTGCAACCCTACTGTACTACCACCTCTAACAATCGGGGAAAAACGAGGCACTGCAACGGATAAATTATATCCATTCCCCTGCACCTCAATCCGTCCAGGATTAGTTCCCATCTGCAAGCCAATCGGAACGCTGACCGTCAATAGCGGGATGGCTTGAGGATTGGTAGCGCTGTACTGAAATTGATCGGCAAAGTTGATGCTATCAGCTGTACTGGCAACAAAGGAACCCCCAATATTGAGTCGTGCGTTGGCACCAAATAGAATGCCATTCGGGTTGAGCAAAAACAGATTCGCGGTGCCATTCGCCCGAATTACCCCATCAATATTCGAGACTGACCTACCCGTAACACGGCTAAAAATGTTTTGCACATCAGCGGCATTGTTGAAGTAAGCAGATCCACCCGTCGGCACCGAGAACTGACTGAAGCTGTGGAATAGATTGCCGCCTCGCCTAGCTCCACCATCGATCTGAGCATTGACATCGCCTCTCACTTGCGATCGCTCTCCTGAAGGCAGGGTATCGTCGGGTACGACTTGAGCGGCGATCGGCTGAGGGCAACCGAGTACCCATAGCGTACCGCCTATCAACGTCCATCGACCCAGATACGACTTGCTCATGGCTGTCTCACCTCTTGCGGTTACTCGATGTGATCGTGCCTCTATTTAAGACAGACAACCCTTATTGAGATAAAACGATTACCTGTACTCGGTCTATGGCTTTTAGCCTACTTAAAGATTGACAGATCTCTGACAGCGCTCTTCACACCTATGCAACATATCATTGATTCTCCGATCAGTTGTATATTAACTGTACAATCGCAACATTTCGATCGGAACTAAATCATGCACTTGAGGGTACTGCCATTCCACAATCGGCATCTCCTCTAACGATGTCCCCCATCCTTGGCACGTCTTAATTTGGTGCTGCTCAATCTCATCGGGCGCATCCACCCTTCCCAAAAAGCAGTGGATACGTTTGATGTGTGAATCGGTATACGCTTTGCCACCAAAAGCGGTTGCAAGCTCGACAGAATTAACAGTTTTAACTTGTAAGTTGTACTTAAGTTTGCTTTTGCACTCCAACTTAAGTTGGAATCAATTTCATCCTTGAGCGTTTGATTGCCCACTCTCTTGATGGTGCAAAAATGCCAACTTCAGATGGGTTACAAACCAAAGGTAATTCCCTATAGTTGATTCACGCTAACAGGCATAGTCAATGACTAATCTATAGGATTTCAGTTCACTTAAATCACTCAAGAAGACGTTGTAGATGATCGATTGTAAGTAGCATACTCTCCATCGGAAGTATCAGTAAAGCATGATCATAAACCAAATTTTGTTGTCCGTTCAACCCTCTATAGCGTCAAATTTATTCTCGTGTTCAACGGGCTGCGGAAGCAGTCGAAGCGGCAGAAGTTCAAGGTTTGCTCTGTAGTAATGCTGCAAGTGGCTGGAGATTTTCAGGCTTACTTCAATCAATATCTGAATGAGGAGCGTTCATGGTTTTTACTCAACCACTGACTAAAAATAAGTTTGAGTATTTGGAATTGCCAACTCAGGAATTATCAATTCAAATTAATCCTTCTGAGAATTTTTCGGTTGATCATGCACTTATTCACGTTGCACAAACAGTCGCACAGACGCTGAAACATACTTATTCTGCTCAAGTTGAATGCTGCAATTACACTCAAACCATTTCAATTCGAGCAATCGAACCAGAGTACAAACATCTCGTGTGCACTGAACCTTTAACTGCTCGTGAATTAGAGGTGGTACAACTGATTGCTAATGGCGATAAAAATTTTATCATTGCTCAAAAACTTCACATTACTGTGGCAACGGTTAAAACTCACGTTCGCAACATTCTAAAGAAGCTTTGTGTGAACGATCGAACTCAGGCAGCAATTCGGGCACTCCGCTCCGGTTTAGCTCATTGAGCAACTCCACAACCGAGTTATGTCCGTTGCACTTCTTGTGTATTTCAAGAAGATTGACCATGCAATTTCAGCAAATGATCAGCAGCATAACCCTGGCAACCGCAACCACGGTGGGTTTGTCATCAGCATCTCATGCTTCAACTAAGTATGAAGCCCAGGAGGACACCCATCATGAATATCACAGCACAGGGCCACTCAATCGCTGAATGATGCAATCTCTACCTGAAGCATATCAGGTCTAACTATTTCCGGCTCACTTCCTGTTGCTTTCCTCGAATGCCAAATAATTGAATTGCGTTCTAACTCAAGGAACTTGAGTGGTGTGCATAGAGCAATCGCTCAATGAAAAGTAACCAATCTGAACATCAAACCTACTAACCAAAAGGAGAACAAAATGAGTAGCAATCAAGTCACCAATCAAACCATGAAACTCGAAGTTGTGGTATTGCCTGTTGCCGATGTCGATCGCTCCAAAGACTTCTACAAAACGTTGGGATGGCGACTCGATGCCGACTTTGTCACCAGTGAAGACTTTCGAGTGGTGCAATTGACTCCTCCTGGATCGGCAGCCTCGATCATTTTCGGTGAAGGAATTTCATCATCCGCGCCGGGTTCAGTTCAAGGTTTGTACCTCATCGTTTATGACATCGAAGCCGCCCATGCTGAACTGGTCGATCGGGGGGTCGAGGTAAGTGAGATATTCCACGACGTCGGCGGGATCTTCCCCCACGCTGGAACTGAAGGACGAGTGCCAGGTCCTGATCCAGAACGTCGCGACTATGCCTCCTATGCCTCGTTTAGTGATCCAGACGGCAACGGTTGGGTGCTTCAGGAGATCAGGGTGCGGAAGCCCGGACGGTAATGAAACATCAGCAAACTAGAAACCACCTAAACCAAGGACATACCATGAAAACCCAGAAAGTATGGTTCATTACCGGAGCCTCTAGGGGCTTTGGATTAGAAATTGCCAGAGCCGCTCTAGCAACGGGCAACCAAGTCGTAGCAACGGTTCGCAGCCAGCCCACACAACTCGCCACTATCCTGCACAACCATCCAAATCTGTACATGGTGCAGATGGATGTCACCCAGGAGAATCAGGTGCAGGCGGCTGTTCAGCAAAGCATTACCCGTTTCAATCGGATTGATGTCTTAGTCAATAATGCTGGGTACGGCATGGTAACGGCGATCGAAGAAGCCACGGATGCCGAAGTTCGCAACCAGTATGATACCAACGTGTTTGGGTTACTCAATGTGACTCGTGCTGTATTGCCGCACCTGCGTCAGCAAAAGTCTGGGCATATCATCAATATCTCATCGTTGTTTGGCTACGATGCAATTCCAGGTTGGGGATTGTACGGGTCTACTAAGTTTGCAGTTGAAGGTCTTTCCAAAGGGCTGGCAGTTGAACTAGCACCACTCGGCATCCACGTTACGGTAGTTGCTCCCGGTCTTTTTACGACCGATTTCCTCAGCACTGACTCCTATGTTGCGGCTGAAACCATCATCGCCGATTACCAGGAAACGGTAGGACTAATGCGGAGCGGAGCTGATGCGCTACACGGGAACCAGCCCGGTGATCCAAAGAAGTTTGCTCAGGTAATTCTCCAACTCGCCACTACAGACCATCCTCCGCTGCATTTACCTGTTGGAAAGGACGCGGTTGCAATGTATCAAAACAACGCCGCAAAAGTAGCACAGGACATCGAAGCATGGTTGCCCGTCGCGACCAGCACTGACCATGACCACCGCGTTGCAGCTTAGATCATCGCCTGACTTACAACATTCACCCATGATTTCCAAAGGAGTTTTTACGATGAGCACTGAACAGAAAGTTGCTGTGATTACCGGCGCGTCCCAAGGCATTGGCGCAGCCCTCGTCAAGGCGTACCGCGATCGCAACTATCGGGTAATTGCAATCTCACGCTCAATTAAACCATCAGACGATGATGAAGTCCTCGCAGTGTCAGGTGACATCGCCGATCGAAAAACTGCCGAGCGTGCAATCATCGAGGGCGTAACCCGATTTGGGCGCATTGACACGCTGATTAACAACGCTGGCACCTTCATCGTCAAGCCATTTATCGAATATACCGAGGCAGATTACGCAGCGTACTTGGGCACCAACATCGCTGGCTTCTTTCACATGACGCAACTCGCCATCGCTGAGATGGAGAAGCAGGGTAGCGGTCACGTCGTGCAAATCTCAACGAGCCTAGTTGACAACGCGATCGCTGGCATACCCTCCGTACTCGCGTCGCTGACCAAGGGCGGACTGAATGCCGCAACCAAATCACTGGCGATCGAGTATGCCAAACGCGGCATCCGGGTGAACACGGTCGCGCTGGGTATCATCAGGACACCAATGCATCCCCCTGAGACCCATGCTCAGCTCGATGCCCTGCACCCAGTCGGTTATATGGGCGAGATTTCCGACGTCGTCGATGCAATCCTCTACCTCGAATCAGCCAACTTTGTGACGGGCGAAATCCTTCATGTTGATGGTGGACAGAGTGCGGGGCATTGAAGGCATGATCTACGAATTACGCATTTATCACGCCATGCCTGGCCGACTACCAGCCCTGCTCGCACGCTTTCAAAACCACACGCTGCAGATTTGGGAAAAGCATGGCATCTGCCAGGCAGGATTTTGGACAACGCTGATCGGCAAGAGCGAGAGTAACCAACTCACCTACCTACTTACCTGGAACAGCTTAGCTGAGCGTGAGGAGCGATGGAACGCATTCCTCGCTGACCCTGAATGGATCGCGATCAAAACTGAAACCGAGAAGGACAGTCCACTGGTGCAGAACATCAGCAACGAGTTGTTAGCACCGACCGCCTTTTCCTCGGTGAAGTGAGCGGTGGAGCGAGTGACGGAACTCGAACCTGTAGCATCCGACCTATAGACTCCTCTCTACCATAACAATTGGATGGCGCGGATAGGCAATAGCCGTGATGCCGTTGTAGTAAACGCGACGGGCTTGGAGAGCTGGACGGAGTAGCGGCATTCATTTGTAAATGCAATCTAGGCAGAACCTCAAGATGCTGCAGACAATTTCTCACATGAGCGCTAACGGTCGCGCTCATAGAGCGGTGATGGCAACGGACAGGAAGCAGCCTGAGTGAATTCGATTTTGCAAACGAGCTAGGCACAATGAAAACGAATTTTGAGAACGAGTCCTTTGAGGATGGTGACAGCTATCAACGTGAGACTGATGACCGCGATAGTTTCGCCGAGCGTGTCTGCAGCAACCAGCGCCAGCTCACCTCTGAGCTAAGGCACCAGTACGATTTTATTGTTTGCGGATCTGGCTCTTCTGGCTCGGTGGTTGCCCGCAGACTGGCTGAGAATCCCGATGTCAGCGTTCTGCTGCTTGAAGCTGGAGGCAGCGATGACGTGCCAAGTGTCATGGCAGCGAATCAATGGCCGCTAAACCTTGGAACTGATCGAGACTGGAGCTTCCCGGGCCAGCCGAATCCACACGTGAACGGTCGTTCGATTCCGTTTTCGATGGGCAAGGTACTCGGCGGTGGATCGAGCATCAACGTCATGGTTTGGGCACGCGGACACCAACAGGATTGGGATTTTTTTGCCTCCGAAGCTAACGATCCGGCTTGGAGTTATGAATCCGTCTTGCAGATTTATCGCCGCCTGGAAGATTGGCATGGCGCACCAGACCCAATGTATCGCGGCACGGGAGGAGCTGTATTTGTCCAGCCTGCGCCAGATCCAAACCCGATCGCACCTGCAACGGTCGAAGCAGCGCGGACGGTGGGTATTCCTACTTTTGAAAATCCGAACGGGCGCATGATGGAAGCGGCGAAGGGTGCTTCTATCACCGATGTGCGAGTCCGCAATGGCACACGCGAATCAATATTCCGTTCCTACGTCTTCCCTTATATGGATCGGCCAAACCTGACGGTTCTCAGTCATGCACTGGTCACACGGCTGACATTCCAGGGCAAGCGGGCTACTGGCGTGGAGATCTCTTATCGGGGCGCAATCTATCGCATTGGTGCGGCAGTCGAAGTCGTGCTGTCGCTCGGTGCCATCCATACGCCGAAAGTACTGATGCAATCCGGTATCGGCGATGAGGCCGAGTTGCGGCGATTTGGAATTCCTGTTGTGCAGCACCTTCCCGGTGTAGGGCAAAATTTTCAAGACCACGTTGCATTTGATTGTGTCTGGGAATATCAAACTGTTCTCGAACCGAGAAACAACCTGTCCGAGGCAATCTTTTTCTCGACAAGCCAGCCCGGGCTTGACAGCCCAGATTTATTTGTTTGTCAGGCCGAGGTACCAAAATCCAGTGCCGAGAATGCCGTCCGGTTTAGGCTGCCTGATGCGGGCTGGACGTTATTTGGAGCGATCGTGCACCCCAAAAGTCGAGGTCGTCTGCGCCTGACAGGAGCCGATCCATCCGACCCGATTCTGATTGATGCAAACACGCTGTCTGACGCGGAGGATCTCAAAACTGCGATCGCCTGCGTAGAACTCTGCCGCGAAGTTGGCAATTCCACTCCGCTGCGTCCGTTCGTCAAGCGCGAAGTCATGCCAGGAAATTTGAAAGGGGCCGAACTCGAACGCTTTATTCGGGATGCGGCAACAAGTTTCTGGCACGAAACCTGCACCGCGAAAATGGGTCGCGATGCCATGTCGGTGGTGGATAGCAACCTGAAAGTGTATGGAATCAACAATCTCCGAATCGCGGATGGATCGGTTATGCCGCAAATCACCACCGGTAACACGATGGCTCCCTGCGTGGTCATCGGGGAGCGGGCAGCAGAAATTCTACAGCTCGAACATCAGCTGCAAACCACCGTAGAAACAGTCTCAAGCACGCAATAAAACTACCGCACTTTTCATTGGCGAACACCCATTTAAGTCGCGTGTTAACTCAAAGAACTTGAGTGGTTTGGATCGGGCGATCGCAGAAGAATGAACAGTAACCGAAGTAGATATTCAACTCACGAATCTAAAGGAGAACAAGATGAGTAGCAATCACGTAAACAGCCCAAACATGAAACTCGAAGTTGTGATGTTGCCTGTCTCCGACGTCGATCGCGCCAAAGCATTCTACGAGAATCTTGGCTGGCGGTTCGACATCGACGTGGTGGAGGGCGACTTCCGCGGCGTACATTTTACACCACCCAACTCGGACGCCTCGATCCTCTTCGGCAAGGGAGTCACTTCAGACAATTCTGGCTCGACACAAAACCTGGTTCTCGCTGTGGACAACCTCGACGACGCCCGTAAAGACTTGATCGATCGCGGTGTCAACGTCAGCGAGATCTTCCACTACGTTGGCGGTCCCTTCAACAACGCCGTGGAAAATCCACGCATTCCCGGGCGCGATCCGCAAGGTCGTTCCTACTTCTCATTTGCCTCATTCGAGGACCCAGACGGGAATCTTTGGCTGCTCCAGGAAATCACAACACGGCTTCCTGGTCGCCTATGGGACGCTCCACAAACAGACGTTGCAACCCTGGCAGACCTGCTCCGCGAGACGGCAGAGCACCACGACCCCTACGAGAAGACGCACGCTGAGCATAACTGGTGGGATTGGTACGCCCCCTATCTGAGTGCACGTCAAAATGGCAGCACTCCAGAAGAGGCAGCAGCAGCCGCTGACCGCTACATGGAAGCGCTTTTGCCTGTTCTTTCCAAATGATGCGGACAGAATGTTTAGCCTGAGCCGGGAAACGGACAATTTGCAGCAAGTAGAGAACACAATGACCAAACTAAAAAAAGTACGCTACACAATCAAAGCCCGTACCGTAGGTGCCTTCGTCTTGCTCTCAGGACTTCTCGTCACGCTCTTTGCAGCAGCAGTGTTGCTGGCACTGCCCGATCGCGTACTGGCGCCAATCCCCCCAAGCTAACGCACAAACCCAGGTTACGACCGTGGCGAGTGCGAGGGACATCCGCGGCGCTTCACCGTACGTTGCGATCGAGAACGAGCCCGCACCCAAGCTGATCGTGGACCCTCCGCTTCCCGAAGGGCTAGTCCAGGGTGTCTACTGGGCTCAATACCGGGTGGAGAACTTGCACATCGTACCCGTGTTTGGGGAGGGTGGCCGCCAGGTATCTCCGCGTGCTGGGCATCTGCACATTATTGTCGATGATCTGCCCTGGTGGTGGGCGGATGCGAGTAACAACAATACGGTTGACATAGTTAACCTGCCGCCTGGCCAGCACAAGGTGAGGATCGAGTTAGTTGATCCTAACCACACCATCTTCCCCGGACAGGTGGTGACGCAGACGTTTATCATCCCTGATTACAACAGCGCAGCAGCGCACCAACGGAACCTCCATGCCCGGTCCACCTCGCTGGAGTAAAGAACACGCAAGCCTGCTTCGAGCTTTGGTGCAGCAGGCAGGACAGTCCACTCGTGCAGAACATTACTAACAAGTTGCTGGTACCAATCGCCTTTGCCTCTTTGAAGTGAGCGATCGGGCGAGTAACGGAACTCAAACCCATAACTGCCTCACCATCCCACCTGAGTAATGCGGACAGACAATACGTAACCTCAGTTAAATCTAATTGGAGAAAGATCAATGTTTGACAAAATCAACCATCAACGCCGCCGCTTTTTAGGCATTGCAGGCATGACCATTGCTGCTACACAATTCGGTCGATTCAGTTCTGCGATCGCCCAATCCAGCACAACAAGACCCGAAACCGCTACGACTCAACCTGGAACTGGGCAGTCCACCAACCCAACCGCCATTCGCCCCTTCCGCATCAATATGTCAGAAGAGGCGATCGTTGATCTCCGTCGCCGCATTGCATCGACGCAATGGCCTGAGAAGGAAACTGTCGCCGACCACTCGCAGGGTCTACCGCTTGCAACAATGCAAGAACTCGCGCGTTATTGGGCGACAGATTACGACTGGCGCAAGGTCGAGGCAAAGTTGAACACCTTGCCGCACTTCATCACCGAGATTGATGGACTAGACATTCATTTCATTCATGTTCGTTCAAGGCACGAAAACGCGTTACCGCTGATCGTCACGCATGGATGGCCCGGCTCGATTATCGAGCAGCTAAAGATTATCGATCCACTGACTGATCCCACGGCACATGGCGGAAACGCATCCGATGCTTTCCATGTAGTGATTCCGTCGATGCCGGGCTATGGATTTTCTGGCAAGCCAACGAGCACCGGCTGGGGTCCCGAGCGCATGGGACAGGCATGGGACGTGTTGATGAAGCGTCTGGGATACCCCCGTTACGTCGCTCAGGGGGGCGATTGGGGTGCGTTTGTCGTCGATCAGATGGGTTTGCAGGCACCTGCGGGATTGCTCGCCATCCACACCAATATGCCTGCCACCGTTCCGGCTGATATCGACAGGGCGCTTCAGGTTGGCGATCCGGTGCCATCAGGTCTCTCAGCTGACGAACAGCGCGCCTATGAGCAGTTGATCAGAACGTTCAAGCAAGTTGACTACGCCAAAATAATGGCGTCACGTCCGCAAACCTTATATGGAATTGCGGATTCGCCCGTCGGTCTGGCCGCTTGGCTCCTGGACCACAATGATGCTGGCGGTCAGCCAGCCACAGCAATCGCCTCGGCTCTAAACCGGACGACCAGCGCCACGGGCGAACTGACGCGGGATGAGATTCTCGATAACATCACGCTCTATTGGCTGACGAACACGGGAGTCTCCGCATCCCGTCTTTATTGGGAATATAAGGGTGGCTTTTTCAACGCCAAGGGCGTCTCCATTCCAGTGGCGGTGAGCGTCTTTCCCGGTGAGCAATATGAGGCCCCACGGAGTTGGACCGAGCAGGCGTATCCCAATCTCATTTATTACAACCAACTCGACAAAGGCGGACACTTCGCAGCGTGGGAGGAGCCAACGATTTTTACTCAGGAACTCAGGGCGGCATTTCGATCGCTGCGTTAGTGATGAAAAATATCCTTACCAATACAATCGTTAAAGCCGCCGCCGTGCAGATTAGCCCTGTGCTGTACAGCCGACGAGGTACTGTTGAGAAGGTCATTAAGAAGATTCGTGAGCTGGGACAACAAGGTGTCCAGTTCGCCACCTTCCCCGAAACCATCATTCCCTATTATCCTTACTTCTCTTATGTGCTAGCTCCATTTGCGTTGGCAAAGGAACATTTGCGGTTGCTTGAAGAGTCGGTTACGGTGCCGTCTGCTGAAACCTGGGCGATCGGCGAAGCCGCGAAGGAAGCAAACATGGTTGTTTCGATCGGCGTTAATGAGCGCGACGGTGGCTCGATCTACAACACGCAACTTCTCTTCGACACAGACGGGACACTGATCCAGCGCCGCCGCAAGCTTACACCGACTTATAACGAGCGGATACTGTGGGGCCAGGGTGATGGATCGGGTCTGCGTGCCGTCGATAGTGCCGTTGGGCGCATTGGACAACTTGCCTGCTGGGAGCATAACAATCCTTTGGCACGTTACGCCCTGATCGCCGATGGTGAGCAAATTTACTCGGCGATGTATCCCGGATCGTTCGCCGGACCCCTGTTCGCGGAGCAGGCGGAAATTAACATCCGCCAGCACGCCCTTGAATCTGCCTGCTTTGTTGTCTGTGCGACCGCGTGGTTAGATGCCAACCAGCAAGACCAGATCATGAAGGACACGGGTTCTCCGATCGGGCCGATTTCGGGTGGCTGCTTCACTGCGATCGTGAGCCCGGACGGCCGGATCATTGACGGGCCGATACAGGCTGGTGAAGGCGAAGTGATTGCCGATCTTGATTTTGCCCAGATCGATGCCCGTAAGCGGCTAATGGATGCGCGCGGTCACTACAGCCGCCCCGAACTGCTCAGCTTGCTGATCGATCGAACGCCTGCATCACACGTTCATGAGCGTACCGCATACCCCAATGCGAATGGTTCGCACGCGATCGTCGAGGAGAGGACTATGGAGGTTCTCTAATTCCACCGCACTTCTGAACGCAATGACAGGGAGGTCAGCGTGTGTTCGAAGAAATCAATCCTAATCGCCGCTACTTTTTAACAACCATGATTAAAACCATTGCTGCCACCCAGCTCGGCAGGCTCGAACACACCAAACAGCACGCTACATCGGCAACGGCTGAATTACCGATTGAAGGCGAACTGCCTTTTCTTGGCGGCGCGATCGCGTGGCTCAATTCGCAGCCATTAACCGTTGACGAACTGCGTGGAAAAGTCGTGCTGATCAACTTCTGCACTTATACCTGCATCAATTGGCTGCGCCAACTCCCCTATGTCCGTGCGTGGGCTGAGAAGTATCAGGATCAGGGATTGACCGCGATCGGTGTGCACACGCCCGAGTTTGAATTTGAGAAGAATATTGATAATGTCCGCCGAGCCTTAATGGACATGAGAATTGACTACCCGATCGCCGTGGATAACGATTATGCCGTCTGGCGTGCCTTCGGGAACCATTATTGGCCGGCCCTTTATTTTGTAGATAGGCAAGGACGGATTCGTCATCACCAATTCGGCGAGGGCAACTACGAGCGATCGGAACGGGTGATTCAACAGCTCCTATCTGAGTCCAGTACTGGCGGTGTCGGGCAGGAAATGGTCGAAGTCGAGGCTCGCGGTTTTGAAGCTGCTGCCGATTGGGACAGCCTGAAATCGCCTGAAAACTACCTCGGCTACGAAAGAACAGAGAATTTTGCGTCTTCCGGCAGCACGGTGTTAAACAAGCCTCATTTATATACCGCCCCCGTGCAATTGAGACTTAATCAATGGGCCCTTTCGGGCGATTGGACCATCGGAAGACAATCTATTGTCCTGAATCAGTCCGGTGGGCGGATCGCGTACCGCTTCCACGCTCGCGACCTTCATCTCGTTATGGGACCGAGCGAGCGAGGAACATCTGTAGGGTTTCGCGTGCTCATAGACGGACAGCCAGCTGTTGCAGCTCGCGGACTTGACGTCAATGAGCGAGGCGAAGGCACGGTTACTGAACAGCGGTTGTACCAACTGATCCGACAGCCGCAGCCCATCGGCGATCGCCAGTTTGAGATCGAGTTTCTAGATGCTGGAGTGGAGGCGTTTGCGTTCACATTCGGTTAATCACGCAACAGATACGTCCTCACAACGAGTGACAGGAAGGTAAATGATATGACGATGAAATTCACACATGACAGCCCGATTCTCGTGACCGGAGCGGCAGGAGATATCGGCGGCATTGGTCGCCACCTCGCTGCCATGTTGCTTGCTAAGGGGTATAAAGTACGCGCCCTGGTTCGACGGGAGGATGAACGTGCTGAAAGTCTGCGCCACCTCGGAGCTGAGGTCGTGCAGGGCGACTTGACCGATCTTGCCTCAATGCACCGGGCGATCGCAGGGGTTGCGCGCATCTATTTTGGTATGTCGGTCTCGGCGGCGTATCTTGAAGCCACGGTCAATGTTGCTGCGGTAGCACGGCATTACGGTGTCGAAGCCTTCGTAAACATGTCGCAGATGACGGTAACGCAAATGAGCATCACTGAAACCACCGACAGCCCACAACACAAGCTGCACTGGCTTGCGGAGCAGGCATTGGCATGGTCAGGGCTACCGATCGTCACAGTGCGACCGACGGTCTTCCTCGAAGGCTTCTTCCTGCGTCTCGCCGCTGCTGGCGTTCGGGATAACGACGAACTGGCACTGCCGCTGGGTAATGGCAAGACTTCACCGATCGCGGCGGTTGATGTAGCGCGTGCCGTGTCCGTGATCCTTGACGATCCTGCCCCGCACATTGGTCAGGTTTACAATCTGACCGGATTTGAATCAGCCGATCTGAACCACTACGCGCACGTCTTTTCCGAAGCACTCGGTCGAACGATTCACTATCGCAACCTACCACTCTCCGGGTGGGTTGCTACGCTTCGTGAGTTTGGGGTGCCAACGCACCTCGTCAACCACCTCGCAGTGATGGCTGAACTTCACACGCAGGGGCGGTATGACCGCATGACGGATGACTTGTTCAAGCTTACTGGCAAGATGCCGACGAGCTTGTACGACTTCGTGAAATTGCACGCTGCTGAATTCACACAAAGTCAAGTCGCGGCTTGAGGACAGGTTGCTCGTATATTAGACTTCATCGGAAATAAGGAGAAGAAGTTGAACAGAAGGGACATTTTCCCTCCTCGCTATTGTTGTTAGGCAACGGCTTGCTGACGTTGGCTCAATCGAAAGTTGTGCAGC
>NZ_JAMPLI010000053.1:0-30195 GCF_039962475.1 Leptolyngbya sp. GB1-A1
GAACGAGTTCAAGAATTATTTGATCAACTGACGTTGGAACAAGTGATGTCGGTTTCGTCCTACAACTTTATTCTGGAAGCACTATTCTATGCAGCATCACATTAAATTGATATAACCAAAGTTCTGATTACCTCTCGTCGAGCCGACCAGTCTAACGTTTCTAATCTGTCAGTCACCTTCGCTGCAAACTCTTCTAAACGACCAATGACCAACTTCAATTCGTTGTGGCACGCTTCCTCATCTTTTAAGTTCTTCAATTGAGCTTCAAGGTTCTGTAATCGTTCTCTCATACTTCGAAGCCTGGGTTCAAATTCAAGTTTTTCGATAATCTCTTCTGCATAAGCATCTATTAATCGCTCAATTCCCTTCTGTATCCTTTTTGTTTGCGATTGTATTTCCTTTTGTTGTCCAGCATAATGATTACCGTCGGATGCTTGTAATCGTCTTTTATATTCCTGCTGAAGATTCTGGGGGTTGTTCAATAATTGGCACACTTCTGACCACACTGCTGCTTCTAGCGCTTCAGCTCTGACTGAAGTATTGCCGCATTTCGGACTCGGCTCAGTCACTTTAGGATTGGGATTACACTGGTAGTAGCAATAGCTTCGTCCGTTTGATGATTTCCTGGAATAGATATAGGCATAACCACAAATGCCACAGACTACTATCCCTTGCAGCAAGTAACTGGCTCCTTTTTTACGCTGCCGCAATCGAGTCCGGTTTTGCTCTAATTTCTCTTGAGCTGCCTCAAACAGGGCTTCATCAATAATTGCACTCACGGGTACAACAATCTACTCTTCTGGTGCAGTGCGATATGTCGAATAATCTTTCGGTTGACTAGAGGCATTGCGGGCCGCTCTCGGCTTGTCGATTTTCGGTCCATGCCGCCACTTGCCAAAACTGGCACAGCCCTTGTAGTGCGGGTTGCGCAGAATTCTTGCCACCGTTGTCACTGTCCACTTGCTGTATCCTGAGGGCGAAGGAATCAACATCCCTTCCAATCGGCGACAAATGTCACTCAAACTCAGCTCTTCATGGACATACCACTGAAATATCTGTTGCACATGGCGAGCCGTCGTCAGATTGATGTCCATCCGCACCTGTCCACCTGTGAGATGCTTTGAGATAAAAGTGTAGCCATACGGTGCCCTGGAAAAGGCATTGAGTGAGCCGCTCTGCGCTGCATGTCTTTTTCCCCGACGACTGCGCTCGAGAATTTTTGCCCGCTCATATTCAGCAACCATGCCTTGCACTTGTAAGAGCAGTTCATCTTCAGGCGACTGACCCAGGGGATGATTCAAAAAGATGACTTCGACACCCGCTTGGTTAAATTCATCGACCAGGATGACCTGATAGGCATACTTGCGAGCCAGACGATCTGGAGATTGCACATATAGCCGGTCAATTTCCCCACAGGCAATGGCATCTCTCAACTGTTCCAGTGCTGGTCGAACTAAAGTACTGCCGCTATGACCTTCATCCACAAACTGGTGATGGGTTGAGCAAGCATAGCCATCCCGATTGACTTGCTCTTGCAACGCCATCAGTTGGCTCTCAATGGTGTTCGTGCTGACCTGTTGTTCACACGAAACTCGAGCATAAATGGCAACCTGAGTAGGGTTCACGATTGCACCTCCTTCGCACTTGCAGGGGTAGAGTCAATGGGTTTTGAAGTCTTTGTGTTGAGACGAATTTCAGGCAGAACCTGAGCGTAGGCATCAATCATGTATTGATGAGCAAGGCGGCTAAACTCAAATTCAACCTCGACGGAAAGGGCGCGAGTCGGATGGTTTGCCATGGCAACGCTCCGCTGTAGTGTTCGCAAAGCCAGAATCCATCTGCTGCAACACGATTTGGATCTGCTCGCGTGGGATTGTTGCACTAAAGTCTAGCGAGATTTTGGCGACATTGTTGCGAATGTGTACGTCTCGTCCACCCGCCAGGAATCGTTTGTGGGATTGAGAAGGGGACGAATACGTTTGTCGAGCTCTGGCGCGTAGTCCTGCACCCATCGATAAATAGTGGTGTGATCTACCTCGACTCCACGTTCTAACATCATCTCTTCTAAATCTCGATAACTCAAAGCATAACGGCAATACCACCGTACATTTAACAGAATGATCTCTGGCAAAAAATGCCGCCACTTGAACGGAGCTTTCGGATCAACCACCGGACGTTAATTTTTCTCTCGGTAGACGCTAATTCTATCACTTCTTGCAACAGAACCGTTTCAGATGCCGTCGAATGCGTTTGTCCAGTTCTGGGGCGTACCTCAACACCCAACGGTTGATCGTCGAGTGATCCACTCCCATGCCTCGTTCCTGCATCATCTCCTCTAAGTCTCGGTAGCTCAAGGCATAACGGCAGTACCAGTGGATATTTGCCAGAATGATCTCAGGCAAGAAATGCCGCCACTTGAACAGAGTAGGAATAGACATCGGAGGACAGGGAGGAGCGGGTAGTCCTGCTTACCTTACCATTCGCTGGTTTTTGCGACACAACCGTAGTTTTACTGCCCCCGCATCCACTCGTTAAACTTGCAGCTAATTCTTTCTTCTACTTAGAGTGATTGAAAGGGAGTAGATGAACTAATGCAAAGGCGAGAGGAGCGCTCACACCTGGTCGATCGCGATCTTTCGGAACCAGAGGAAGACTGATGTCGCAAACCTGATACTTTCACTAGAAAACATGAGTTTGTAAAAACTGCTATCAAGTGCTGTGATATTTATGCCGTGAAGTGGAATTAAAACTATACAATAGATATATATCAGCAAAAAAATGTATTGGGAAAGATGGAAAAGACTAATAATGGCATTAACCTACTTGATGACCAAAGTTATAATGTTGACCAGCTTGATCTAGATATTATCGAGTATTTGCAGGCAGATGGTCGTATTTCCTATAGCTTAATCGCTCGTGAGGTAGAAGTTCCTGAAGCAACCATTCGTTATCGAGTTAAACGGTTACTTGATGAAGGAATTATCAAAATCAGTGCATTTATTAACGCTGGAAAAATCAAGTATGCAAATGTCGCTTACATTGAGCTAGATGTTGATCCTGTTTTCTTCGAGGATACACTTTATTCACTAATTGATATGGAGAAAGTTAGCTATGTTTCATCTGTTACGGGCGAATATAATGTAATGATGGAATACGTTTATAGTGATAATGATGACCTTCTTAGTTTCTTAAATATGACAAAGGCGAAACCAGAGGTCAACCGTCTTCACTCTAGAACAATTATAAAAATACATAAAGCACAGTATCCTGCGCGTTTAGAATCCTAGCTATACTGCATCTCCTAAGAAATTAGATTTTTAGCAAGCATAAATATTCATTAGTTAAATCTAATTTCTTTCACCTTGAAAGTGCCTTAGGCGTAAGATGCTAACTATTAATTTTTTGGATTCTAGAAATTGCTAGTACCTCTTCATAGTAGTTGTCTCCCTGTTCCTTTAAATTGCCCTCAAGAACAGATTCTAAATAACGTTGAACATGCAAGAAATCAGGGTGGTAGCGATCTCGATACTGAATATCTGAAATTGTCATTTCTTCCACAATTCGTCCAGGATTACTACCCACAACGACTAACTTCTGCCCTAGCAAAATTGCTTCTTCCACATTATGTGTAACCAAAATCATCGTTGTATTCATCTCACTCCAAAGTGCAAGTAGAAATTCTTGCAAACGTCGCCTCAATTGAACATCTAGAGCAGAAAATGGTTCATCTAGAAGGAGAACAGTTGGCTTGACTACGATTGAGCGAGCAATAGCAACCCGTTGCCTCATTCCACCTGACAATTGATGAGGATACAACTTACGAGCATGGGATAAACCCACTGTGTCTAAAATTTCGTGAACTAAATGTTTATAGTTACCTGGTTTCTCACCCTTAATCCTGAAGCCGAATCCAACGTTCTGTTCAACGGTCATCCAAGGGTACAAGTTATGATCTTGAAAGATCATGCCGATATCAGGAGTATTGTTTTTTAGAGATTGTCCATTAAAAAGAACATTGCCTGATGATGGAGGGAGAAACCCACCTAGCAGCTTTAGTAAGGTTGATTTTCCTCCTCCAGACTGTCCCAAAATCGTAACGAATGACCCCTTACGGATTTCAAGGTTGATGTCGGCAAGCACGACAGTTTCCTGCTTATGCCTACCTCGAAAGCTTTTAGAGAGATTTTGGCAGGATAGAACAATTGGTAAGGCTTCTATTAGTTTCATACTTTCCACCAGAAAAACTTTTGCTGAATTAGAAGCAACAGACGGTCAACGGCAAATCCAGAAATGCCAATGATACAAATGCCTAAGAGAATCAAGTTGCTGTTGAACAAATTGCGACCGGTCATTACAACTGAGCCTAATCCGTCACGTAGTCCTGTCATTTCCGCAGCAAGAACAGCCATCCAAGCAGCAATAAAGTTAAGTCGTAGAAGTGTAAATACACTAGGTAATACAGACGGCATGATAACCATCCGCCATACATTGAATCGGTTACCTGCCAAATTCCTAGCTGTAATCAGCAGATTCTCAGGAATCCGCTTAATTTCTGCTACGGTTGCAATGGTTAGAGTAAAGAACACCCCCATAAACACGATAAAGATTGCAGTAAGGTTGCTAATACCAAAAACTACTAGTGCAAGCGGAACCCAAGCAATCGGAGCAATTGGGGCAATTAATCCTAGCACTGGTAAGATAAACAGCTCAGTCCATTCTGAAAGACTGATTAGCATTCCGCAAACGATTGCAGACACAAAGGCAACGGTCATTCCAGTAAATACCCGAAATAGAGTGACGAAGACAGACTGATAGATTGATGCAGACTGGGAGCCTAATCCGATCTTGAAGTCACTTTCAAACAGGACGGGCAAAAACTTAGAGGGAGGAGGAAGTACCTGAGTAACGGGATTAGCTGGATTAAAGCCAACCCACTCCCAGATACAAATTAGTATAAGACAGGAGAGAATTCCGCAAATAATTGGAAGGCCCCAAACCTTCCATCGTTGCCAGAGTTGGTTGACAATCATTGCTATTTTGTCCTGCTACCTAGTTATGAGGAATGCTGTTGTCTGTTTCATTGCTTTTCCAACTTCTCGATTATAGAGACATCAAAAATTCTGTTTGTAGGTACGTCAGCTTTGATATAGTTCAGCTTTACCATCTCATCAACAACCCTCTGAACTGCTTCTAAGTCAGGAGTAAATGTAATGGAAGCAGGCTGAGTTTCAAATGCTTTCAGCAATACTTTGTCGTCAACTCGATAATAGTTACCGTCTTTAAGTAGAGCGATAGCTTCTTGGGGATTTTCATTGATGATCTTGGCTGCACATTGCATTCCCTTAAGGTACGATTCAACCACTTGAGGTTGCCCTGTTAAGGTTTTTTCTAGCACACTAACAACAGTATTGGGCGTATTAGGTGACCAAATTTTGGCATTGTCAGTGACAACAGTTGCTGAACCATTTTCGACAAACTGAGTGGTATAAGGCTTGATATGGCTGAGCATATCTACTTTGTCGAGCCTAAAAGCATCAACCATAGCTAGCAGGTCATCGAAATAAACCATTTCAAAGTCGTTGACGGAGAGATCCTCTTTCTCAAAAGCATCTAGCAGAATCAGTTCTAGTGTGTCACCTCTGAGAGTTGCAATCTTTAGTTTCTTGCCAGGGTTGTCCTTGACATACTTAGCTAAATCTTCGACTGAGGTGATTTCATATTGACTTTTTGCAATGACCTGCATGACTCCCCATCCACCCGCAGCCGAAATTGTTTTGATGGGTACACCACTACTTGCAGCAAAAAAAGGTAGTGTAAAAGGGTTGATATTGAAATCGACTGCGCTACCTGCCAAGGCAGCATTATTGTCCCCTGGATTAGTAAAAGCAACTGTTTCAACCGCAAGTCCATTCTGCTTAAAGCACCCAGACTCAACACCTACAAATAAAGGAGCCATATCTAGGGCAACGAGATGCCCAACCTTAATAGGTGTTAGCGGTTGGGCATTATCATCCGATGGTTGACTGGTTGAAGCCGTATTTGTCGGCGTTGTACTGCCACAGGAAGCAAGGAAAAAACTGAGACAAGATAAAACTAGAAGATTCTTAATCCACATTTCCTAATCCTTCCTAGGTTAAACCATACGAATCAAGAAGCTGTATAGACCTTGCTGCTTCACTTTGGCATCCAGCTTCCATATCTAGATTTCTTTACTCATTAGCTATAGAGTAACTTAATTCATGTAAGCAACAATTTTTGTAGCTTTACACACACAATTAGCAACAAAATTCTTTTTTCAGCTAGCGATTTAGCAACTAAAAGCATTCAAATTGCTCATTCGGTAATATATAGCGTAATATCTCAGATAGGGCTGCTTAGCTCATACTGTTCAGTAAAAGATGATTCTGAATAGGATAAAGCAACATGACTTTAGAGTTTGATATTCACTCAGCAGCATTGCTAGTTATTGATTTTCAGCAGGATTTTTTGCAAGGAGGGGTTCTTCAGACTGTTGGGGCATCCGATGCTCTTCTCAGAGCAGAAAGGGTTCTAGCTGTAGCCAGAGCAGCAGAAATCCCGATTATTCATACCAGAGAAGTCCATCGTGAGCAAATGGTAGATTTTGGACGCGAACTAGATGGGGCAGAGCCCGTCCATTGTCTGGAGAACCATCCAGGAACAGATTTTCATCCTGCTTTATACCCTATCGGTGGGGAATTTACGCTTGATAAGCGTCGGTACAGTGCTTTCTTTGCAACAGATCTAGATTTGTTGCTACGAGGACTGAAAGTAGATACGCTAATTATGATGGGAACACTTACTAATGTTTGTGTTCATTACACCGCAGTCGATGCCCATCAGCATGATTACTTCTTCTACATAATTGAAGACTGTTGTGTAAGCTCTGACTGGAATGCTCATTGGTCAGCTCTCAAGGCAATGGAATATTTGCAGCAAAAAGCTAGGATCACTCATTCAGATTTTGTTTCATCAGTTACAAATCTGAAGTTGGCTCCATGCATAGTCGGTGCTGCTTCTGAAGAGCTTAAACCGCTCGATTCACCCATCACGTAGAAATTGATTTAAAAAAGTCTTATATTTCTCCTACAATCTGCTGTAACAAATAATTGTGTTTCTGCTCAACTTCTAAATTCTGCCGCTAAGTATTATGAGTTCTCGTAGCCAGCACTTTGAATCTGATATTTCTCTCCGTGTTAGGGCAATTGAGTCGCTCCTGATTGAGAAGGGTATTATTGATCCAGCAACTATTGATGTCATTATTGATGCTTATGAGCATCGCATCGGACCTCATAATGGAGCGCGAATTGTTGCTAGAGCCTGGATTGATCCTGACTTTAAGCAGCGATTGCTTACAGATGGCACAAGTGCCATTGCTGAGTTGGGATTGACAGGATTTTCTAGTGAACACATGGTTGTAGTGGAGAATACGCCAGAAGTTCACAATCTCATCGTTTGCACTTTATGCTCTTGCTATCCGTGGGCAATTCTGGGCTTACCGCCAACTTGGTATAAATCTTTTGCATATCGCTCTCGTGCAGTAATTGATCCGCGTGGTGTTCTACGTGAATTTGGCTTAGAAATTCCGGATCATGTGGAGGTGAGAGTTTGGGACAGCAACGCAGATTTACGTTATTTGGTTTTGCCTGAACGTCCGATGGGTACAGAGACAATGACTGAAGTAGACCTAGTCTCTCTTGTTACTCGTAATGCAATGATTGGTACAGCAAAGGTTCAACTGCCAAATTCTCCTGCTGAACTCGTCGCTTTGGAGAACAAATAATGAATGGTCCTCATGATTTAGGTGGGATGCATAATTTTGGAGCAATTCTGATCGAAGTAGATGAACCTGTTTTTCATTCTGAGTGGGAAGCTAAGGTGTTCGCTATGAGTTTTGCTACCTTTAGCAACTATTTTCCTGTAGATGAAACTCGTCATGCCTCAGAGCGACTGCCGCATGGTCAGTACCTCAGTTCTAGTTACTATGAACGATGGCTGTACGCTTTGGAATTGCTGCTAAATGAACACCACATTGTAACAAAAGAGGAAATTGAAGAACGGTTGGCTCAGTTGTCTTATTCAAATAATTCTTCTGAAGCGGATTGAATTACATCATTATATAGAGCAGGTTTATGGCAATTGAGACTAGCAATAAGTGTATGACGGTTGAACAAGCTAAGGAACTTCTTTGCAATGGTATTAACTGCCGTATGGATAGCAATGAACCTGGTCAGTTTAAAGTGGGTGATCGGGTGCGAGCTAAGGTTATTCATGTGCAGGACTATACCCGCTTACCTCGTTATATTAGAGGCAAAGCTGGAACGATTGTGAAGGACTATGGAGTTTATGTTTTTCCTGATACTGTTGGCATGCATTTAGGGACAAAACCCCAGCATGTGTATAGTGTGCGCTTTGCAGCTCAGGAGCTATGGGGAACTAATGCTTCTGCTAAAGACGCGCTCTACATTGACTTATTCGATGACTATCTAGAATCTGTTTAAGCGTATGAATGATTCTTCTCAATTTTTACCTGAGCTAGCCATCGACCAAAATGAAATTGTATTTCAAGCTCCTTGGCAAGCTCACGCTTTTGCATTGGTTAATCAACTTGCCGCAGCTAATTATTGCACTTGGTCGGAGTGGACAGACTATTTGGTGAGTGAAATTTCTTCTGTTGAACCAAAGCCTTCTGGGACAAAGGCTTATTATGAGCAGTGGGTTGATGCTTGCGAGAAGCTGCTGATTGAGAAACAACTTTTGGAGCCGGAGGCGATTCAGAGAAGAATTGCAGAATTACTTTCTGCTCAAAAAGCTGACCATCATCAACACGGCTAAACGCTTTTCTGGAGAAAGACGTAAGAGGATGTTTGAAAAGTCGGGTAAGGCGTAAGAAAGCTCACTCAGTGTAGGCTGCGAATACGAAAGAACACAGCACCGAGTGAGCCACATGAGTAAATGCTATCCCAGTAATCTGACCCGTACCGAATCCGAATTTCTCAGCGACTTGATTCCAGATCCTAAACCTGGGGGTCGCCCTCGTACCGTCGAGATGTGGGAGGTGCTCAATGCCATCTTCTATGTCCTGGTTGAAGACTGTCGTTGGCGATCATTGCCGGGAGACTTCCCAGCCTGGCAGACGGTATACACCTATTTCCGCAACTGGCGCAAAGACGGCATGTGGATCGCGATTCATGACCGCTTACGCGAGTGGACGCGCATCGAAGCCGACCGTCAGCCGAGTCCCTCCGAAGCAGTTCTGGACTCGCGAAGCGTCAAAACTGCGGCAGGGGTGAGTGAAAGCGTGGGATTTGATAACGGCAAACTGATTAAAGGACGCAAGCGATTTGTGAGCGTCGATACCTTGGGACTGGTGCTGCGCGTGTTCGTAACTGCTGCCAGTGTAGGAGAACGGGAAGGAGGCAAACGGGTACTGAAGCGGGTTAAACGCATGGACAAAGCTGTGTCTCGCTTAACCACGATTTGGGTCGATGGCGGGTTTGATGGCGCACCGTTTCTGATGTGGGTGACGGATATGTGCCGTTGGGTTGTCCAAGTCGTGCTTCGCCCCGAACAGACGAAGAGGTTCGTGTTGCTGAAAAAGCGATGGGTGGTAGAGCGCACCTTCGGTTGGCTCATGGGCTATCACCGATTAGCCAGAGACTATGAGTTATTACCAGAAACCTCAGAGACCTTCATCTACCTTGCCATGATCCGTATTATGCTCAGACGTTTAGCTGCATAAGTAACACGTCTCTGACTTTTCAAACGTCCTCTGAAAGTGAAGCAGTAACAAGTAATCTATATCATCAACTTGTCCTCAAATTTGCTAACAGTTTTGCTGAACCTGTTCGATGCCTTACGCTGGCGCTAACAGCATCCTACGTAACCCTGTTCATCAGTACAACTACCTGTTTTAAGACTTATGTCAACATACTGGCAATCAAAAGAGACTGTAACTCCTGACACAGAATCAACAAGAAAAATCAGTTTTATTGCATTATCAGCAAAATCCCTTTTTGGATTTGTTTAATCAGCAGCTAGGGCTTTGTATTGTTCTTCTAGGACAGTGAGTAAAATGATGGCTTCTGATACGTTGAATGCTCAGCAGGAATTAAGGTCTAAGCCTTTGGGAGTCCCAATTACAGTGCAGGGACTAACAAAACGGTTTAACCGAGAACCGCTGTATCAGGACTTTAATCTGGAAATCAGTGCTGGCAAAATTACCTGTATCTTTGGTCCGAATGGATGTGGTAAGTCAACACTGCTCAATATGATTGCAGGGCTAATTCCGATCGATGCTGGACAGATCTTGTTCGGGGATAAGCTTCTACATAAAACCAGAATTGGATATGTTTTTCAGAATTATCGAGATGCTCTGTACCCCTGGTTAAGGGCGATCGACAATATCAAATACCCATTAAAAGTTGCGCGATATTCATCCACTCAGCAAAGAATGCGCGTGGAGGAGTTGGTTCATCTATTTAGTACCAATATTAATCTTAATCGCTATCCTTACGAACTTTCTGGAGGCCAACAACAATTAGTTTCAATCATGAGAGCCCTCGCGATCCAGCCAGAAGTATTATTTCTAGATGAGCCATTCTCCGCCCTTGATTACGAAGCAACTTTGTTAATTCGAGACAAATTGCAAGGAGTGCTTCAGGCATCTGGCTTAACAATGGTCATGATTTCTCATGATCTCGAAGAAGCGGTCTACATGGCTGATCATATTTTATTGCTGACGAAGCGACCCACTCAAGTGGCAGAGCGTGTTGAATTCAATGCAAAAAGACCTCGTACTGCGGCAACGCTAGCTGATGCAGAATTTATTCAGGTGCGATCGCATTGCTTAGAGGTGTTTCAACGGGAGGTTTACCGATGATCGACGTGAAGCATCCCCTGAACATCATCACTCGTGTACTGCCACTGCTATTGCCGTTACTCAGGGTTAACATCGGTACTATCATTCTGCTTTTCATCTGGTGGGCCGTGGCACAGATGCAAATTATTGACCCACTACTACTACCCACTCCGCAGGCAACGTTAGTCACTCTGTGGACAAGCCTATGGCAGGACGATTTGCTACAGGATTTCTGGCTAACGCTGTATCGCAGTTTATACGCTTTTGGAGTTGCAACGATTTTGGGGGTACCGATCGGGATTGTTTTGGGTGCAAATGAACAGCTCTATCAATCCTGTGAATTTCTCATTGACTTTTTCCGTTCTACCCCTGCGACAGCCGTATTTCCTTTGTTTCTCGTCATTTTTGGCATCGGCGATTTTTCCAAGGTTGCTGTCGCTGCCTTTGCAGGAGGACTGATTATTTTCTTCAATGTTGCTTACGGGGTAATTAATGCCCGTAAAACTCGCATCCTTGCAGCAAAGGTGATGGGAGCATCGGGTTGGCGGATTTTTCTGGATGTGATCTTCTTTGAAACCCTCCCCCAGACCTTTGTCGGACTGCGTACTGCCGTGTCATTAACGCTCGTAGTCATCATTGTCGCAGAGATGTTTATTGGCTCTACCAAT
The DNA here is from genome assembly GCF_039962475.1 of Leptolyngbya sp. GB1-A1. Taxonomy (NCBI): domain Bacteria; kingdom Bacillati; phylum Cyanobacteriota; class Cyanophyceae; order Leptolyngbyales; family Leptolyngbyaceae; genus Leptolyngbya; species Leptolyngbya sp. GB1-A1. Next base: position 11,548 of record NZ_JAMPLI010000053.1, read on the forward strand.
GGGATGGGACAACGTATCATTGATGCCCAACAAACCTTTGATTTAACTCAAATGTATGCCTCTATTATCGCAACTGGCATGATGGGGTATGGTTTGAACCAGTTGTTTCTACTGATTGAAAAGAAGTTCGTCCACTGGAAGAGTAAGTAGTGCGTGGCTATCTTCAGATGATTCATCTTCTATAATCTCTTCGAGGAGTCTATGCATAAACAGTATTTTCATTTGAGCGCATTAAATCGGATCAATCGTCGTAAGTTTGTCAAGTATAGTGCGCTTGCAGCCGGTAGCGGCTTGTTCGCCGCCTGTAGGCAATCCACTTCTACAACTCCCACCTCTTCCCCTCAAGGCTCAACAGCGGGTACGAAGGATAAGGTAGTTGCCTCGTGGCTACCCATCATGCAAACCTCAGCCTACTATGTTGCCCTGGAAGAAGGGCTGTTTGAAAAAGCAGGTTTGGAGGTGGAGTCCGTCAAATTTGAAAATCCAAACCAAATTATTGATTCGTTAGTGTCAGGGCGAGCAGATTTTGGTCCTCCTGGTGCTGCCGCAGGTATTACGGCTCTGGCAGTATCAAAGTCTCCAAATTCTCTCAAGGTTTTTGGCTTACAGGGAGGGCAGATCAACCCCACCTATATCAATGATGGCTTGATTGTTAAAAAGGATTCGAACATTGCATCCTTTAAGGATTTGCGTGGGGGCAAGATCGGGACGATTCCCGGCATTCAATGGAAAACGATTACTCGCTTCATTTTGCGCCAGAACGGGCTTGATCCAGACAAAGATGTAACGATCGAACAAATGGCAGTTGGATTGCATATTAGTTCGGTTCTATCCAGCGCAGTCGATGCCACCCTGTCTTTAGAACCTGTAGGTTCCATCGCGACAGCAACTGGGCAAGCGAAGCGCGTTATTACCAATGCGGTGGCTGGATTTATTTCTGACCCATTCTATTCGGGTGCTGCTGTTTTATCCAATAAGTTTATTAAGGAACGTCCAGAAGTCGCAAAGCGAGTCGTTCAAGTGATTGATGAAGCTACTAAATTAGTGAATCAGGATTTTGACAAATATCGACCCATTCTTTCAAAATATATCGCGCTCAAACCGGATCAAGTTGAGTATGTCGCTCAACCGCTGCTCCGGAGCTTTGTGGATCTGAATCAAACGGATATCAATTCTTATCAAAGGTTTGTCGATGTCTTTTTTAAGGAGGGCGTTTTAAAGAAATCGGTCGATGTCAAAACACTGATGTTGGATAAATCGCAAATTGGACTGTAAGACCTCGATCGCTGCTTATCCTACTGATTGAAGAATGGGAGACAACAAGATGGCACACGCCCAACAGTACATTCTTGATATTCAACCCTACCCGCTCACGCTCAATCTAGAGCAAACCGCTCTAATTGTTATTGATATGCAGAATGATTTCTGCACAGAGGGTGGTTTTGCTGACTTGATGGGTTACGATGTGCGCTACACCCAAAAGCCAATCCAACCTTTGCAAAAACTCCTGCAAGTCTTACGCCAAACACCTATCACGATTATTCATACACGGGAGGGGCATCGCCCCGACTTGACAGACTGTCCAGCTCATAAACTAGAACGCTCAAAACGTAAGGGAGCTGAAATTGGTAGTGAAGGTGTGATGGGTCGGATTTTAACTCGTAGCTCCAAAAGTCATGACTTTGTTGAGGAATTATATCCTCTAGCAGGTGAGATTGTCTTAGATAAACCTGGTAAAGGAGGGTTTGAAGGCACTGATTTGGATATCATTTTACGGAATCGAGGCATTAAACACCTTCTGTTTGCAGGCGTGACTACCGAGTGTTGTGTCCATACAACCCTACGTGTTGCCAGTGACTTGGGCTATGAATGCATATTACTTGAAGATTGTTGTGCATCACTTGACCTAGAGTTTCATACAGTTTCTGTTCGCATCGTAGAAGCGATTTTTGGCTGGGTATGTGATTCAAATACACTTCTATCGTGCCTTCAGCTTTTCTCGAGCGTTGCATAATGGGAATATGAAATCAGGGTAAAACAGATGCAATGTTCCGACTGTGGCTCAACGAACATCAGTAGGAATGGCAAGCAAAGAGGTAAACAGAACTACATCTGTAAAGCTTGCCGACGACAGTTTATAGAAACCTATGACCCGCCTTCTGGGTATTCAGATGACTTTAAGCGCGAATGCCTCAAAATGTATGTCAATGACATGGACTTTCGAGACATTGAGCGTGTCAAAGGGGTCTACCATACCACCATCATTACTTGGGTCAAGCAGATCGGGGAACTGTTACCGGCTGCTTATGACCCAGAGGTCACGCTAGAAGTCGGAGAGTTGGATGAATTAGAAACCTTTGTAGGCTCAAAAAAACAAACTCTGGCTGTGGAGCGCCGTTGACCACTTTCACAAGGGGATTCTGGGTTGGGTTTTAGGCAATCCCAGTGTCGAGACATTCCAACCCTTATAGGAGATGGTTGCTACCTAGCAGTGCTATTTCTATGTCACCGACGGTTGGCCAGTTTACCCAGGTTTTATTCCAAAAGGAGACCAAATTATCAGCAAGACTTACATGATCCGAGTAGAGGGAGAAAACACGACTGCGGCACTATCTCGGTCGATTATACCGGAAGACTTTGTGCTATTCCAAATCAGTAGAAATGCTCAAATACTCCATTCGTTTGCTACTTCACTACTTGAAATTTGGAGATGTGCCTGTTCCTCACTAAATCCTATTCTCATTCAGCAACGCCCTTTTCTCGTTCTCATGAAAGCGAATTTCCAGTTTAGTTAGTTAGATTAAGTTGTGCTGCCAAAGCTATTAGAGGAGTTCGTATGGTGCATCAACATATCCCTCATGATCCATTGGATCGATCGCCAATCGATTGGTCGGAGAAGCCCATTGCCACCTACGAAAAGCGCATGATTGCGTTGCATAATGTGCTAATCTCCAAAGCACTTTTTCCTGGACTCTCGCCAATTCGCAGGACAGCAGAAGAAGTTGATGGAAAGTTTGCGACGGGGCAACTTCCAGAGAATATTCCACAGAGCTTAAGCGATCGTTTACCCACTTATGGAGAACGGCGGGTGCTTGCCATGGAAGCGATCCTGTGTGAAGTGGGATGGATTCAGAAGCATGAATTAGAGCAGGAAAACCCTGATTCTTCATCCCCAACTCCAACCCAAGATCAGCAATCTGTAAAAGGGATTTCGTTGGAGGTTTCTGACCAAACTGCCCCTCCCCAATATCAAGTGGGCGATTGGGTTAGAGTGCAGGTGGTAGCTAAGCCAGGACACATCCGTACTCCGTTATATCTGCTGGGTAAACAAGGAATTGTTCGTCAAATTCAAGGCATTTTTAAGAATCCAGAAGAATTGGCACATCTGATTCAACCCGTTCATCAGCTCTATCTTTACTTAGTCGAATTTGAGATGCCAGAAATTTGGGGTGAGTTATGTCCAGCAGATGTGCAGAGAGATACACTCAGTGCTGAGTTTTATGAACCCTGGCTCAGCCCTGTTGAGTAACATTATGAGCACCAAAACTATCCAAAGGAATTCAACCATGAACAACATTCAAATTCAAAACAACTATCCGTTTGTTATCTCACCTTCCACTGAAAGTTCTCACTCAGATAGCACTTATGAACATGAGCATGAACATGCATCCATTAATGACGATGAAGCATATTGGCTACAAAGAACTAGAGTCATTGAAGAACTACTGGAGCGCAAAGGATACTTTACTGCAGAAGACGTAAGACGAGAGATTGAACGCGAAGACTCTGTCACGCCAATGTTGGGAGCGCGCCTTGTCGCACGAGCCTGGGTTGACCCAGAGTTTAAACAACGGTTGTTGACAGATGGCAAAGCGGCTTGTCGAGAAATGGATATTGACACAGCTGAAATTAAACGCCTTCAGGTGGTTGAAAACACAGACACAGTACATCATGTCATTGTTTGCACATTATGCTCCTGCTATCCAAGAGCTATTCTGGGATATCATCCTCCGTCCTGGTACAAGAGTACAGCTTATCGCAACCGGGTCGTGGTTGATCCGAGAGGCGTTTTGCGAGAAGAATTTGGCACCCTTGTCCCCAATGAAGTACAGCTTAAAGTGATGGACAGCAACGCTGACACTCGATACTTAGTGATTCCTAAACGTCCGACGGGTACAGAAGATTGGAGCGAGGAAGAATTGTTGCGCTTAGTGACCCGTGACAGCATGGTTGGGGTTGCATTTGCTGAAGATCCCAGTCAAGTCAATTTAGGTTAAATATCTGGAAATCCCGCAGTTTTGAAGCATTTACCTCTCTGCACCTCGGCTTGGTCGCTCCTCTGCCTCGCAAATCTTTACCTGCCATTGCCAAAACCGTGGGCTTGCCGAATGACCAAGTGCTGCACCACTTCCTAACCCACTCCCCTTGGCAGGTAGGCGCGTTGCGCTACCAACGTCTGTCTCTGATTCTCGAGCAAATCCAGGGACAATCGGTTGTCCTCGTTCTTGACGACACCGGAGACCGCAAAAAAGAAAAAACGACCGATTACGTGGACAGACAATACATTGGCAATGTGGGCAAAGTGGACAATGGCATGGTTTCTGTGAATGCCTATGGAGTGCTGGATGACCTCACCTTTCCCTTGTTGTTCAAAGTGTTCAAACCCCGCCGTCGCCTTAAAGCAGAGGATGTTTATCAAACCAAACTCCAACTGGCCGAGAAAATCATTCAAGAACTGCTAGATTTTGGCTTTCACTTTTCCTTAGTGCTGGCAGACAGTTTCTACGGGGAGAGCCATCCCTTTTTGGGTGTGCTCGACGAGTTGAAGTTGCCGTGGATTATGGCGATTCGCTCTAATCATGACGTGTGGATGCCTAAAGAAGCCGAGATTAGCTACAGTGCTTGGCAAGCGTTTGAGCGAGTGTTTGCTAATGGTGAAACGCAAACCAGATATATCCAAGAAATCGTCTTTGGTCAGCGCTTCGAGTGGCGATACTGGACGCTGACGAGTGACCCTACTTTATTGCCTGTTAACAGCACCTGGATGGTGATGAGCCACTGGTCTGCTGAACAAGACCAAGCCGAGTTCATTGGCAATCTCTATGGGTTGAGAACGTGAATAGAATATGGTTTCAAGCAGTGTAAGAATGAGTTGGGATGGGCTGACTACCGACTCACGCACTATGAGCAGATCGAACGATGGTGGGAGATAGTCTTCAGTGTCTATCTGATGGTGAGTTTGCAGTTCTACGGATTAGGTGCTCAACCGCCTGGAATGATCGATGAAGGTCAACGTGATCTCCTGACACGGTTGCAGCAACATTCCGATTGGCAGGAGGCGCAGGGCTGGAAACGGCGTTTCAACAATGTACAACTGCTGGTTCAACCCTTTATCTTTTTCTGTCTCTTTCAACCTTGGATTAGGCTATTTAATAGCTCGACTTTAGAGCGTGGCTTTACCAAGCTCATCAGGATGATCAATTCCTTTCCAGGTTGGTCGCCGAGTGCGCCTTCCGTTCCTATTCAACATTTTTCTTCTGCCTAGAGTGATGAAACAGGGATTACACAGCCCGCACAAGCCCTATAACACTTAAGTCTCTTAAGTCTCTAAGCTCTGGTTAAGGAGTCTTGGGCAACCAGCGAAACTGGGACTGATGAATCCAGCAGTTCTGGTAAGTTTCGTAGTACCAGTCTTCAGCCCTAGGAAGGTGGCGACGGGATCAACCTTGATGATTCCCTTAGCAAATACTTTGACGACTCTTTCAGTTTCTGGCTGCGCTCTACAGTTGCTTGGAGTGGTAGCCAAGCAGCCCTAACCCTGCGTTGGTGCGGACAGAGCAGAGTTTATCGGTCGGAGTTAAGTTTATCTGCCGCTGCACAACTTCACGGTTCGGCGGCTCGCCCCCGTGACCCCACTCGCCTCCATACAATGACTAACCAACCGGATGCTTGGCCTCAGGAACTCCTGAGGAAAGCGGACTGGAGATTCTGGGAAGAGCAGACATACGACAACCGCTCCGACTTCGATGAAGCCGTTCGGCGGTGGCACGCGCGGTTGGAGGAGGATCAACGGTTCGGGTGGCACCCTGATGAAGTGGCGCTCTCCGCACCGCGGGTCCGTGTTGAGTACTTCGGCGTGGTCCCCGAACTCGAAGAGAGTGACGATTTCGACGGGTACGAGGACGGCGAGGACTACGCTGCACTTGTTGCGGACTTGGTCAGTGACAACGGCCGTGATTTTACTGCCGGTGAGCTGCTCTATAAGCTTCACAACGCTGCCGTCCGGCACTTGGACAGTGTCGATCACTGCTACATGGAGGGGCTCCAGCTGAAAGGCGAGGACCCGTCCTCCGGTGTGCCCGTGTACCAGATGATCCAGGGTAGCTGACGCCGCCGAACCAAGCGTTGCAGCCGACGCTGGGCCTTGGCTGCGGTACATTCATAGGCACCAGAGTAGCCTAGCGCGACTGAACTTGGTGTTACCACCTCTACCATCGCCGAAGATGACTAAATTCGGCAATGTTGAATTCTCCTCTTGTCTCTCTGCAGCGTGTTATTGATAGGAGCTTCTGCGATCGCGGCAGGAAATTTTAGTATTTGTTTTTGGCAAAGTGACGATTTGCGGTGTGACAGTGGATAGTGTCTCAAAAACGACTATTTCTTTTACAGACATCACTTCTCCTTAGTTGTCAAGAAATTGCTTTTTTAGCAGCTTCAAGTGTTCCATTAATATGCTCTAACACAAGGGCTGTCGCTATATCGACATTACGCTGGCGATAGGCATTAAGAATACTGCGGTGTTCTTGCTCAGACGCCTCTTTTTGAAAAGGTACTTTCGCAAACGAGAGATTAACGTAAATTGCAGACAAGTCTGACAAACGTTGTAGAACGTCTCGCAATTTTGAACCACGAATTGCATTATCTAATAAATTATGGAATCGGCTGTTCAACTCAACCCATCGAGGCTGCTCTGTTTCTGCTTCCATTTGGCGTAGCAATACTTCTGCTTGATCTAATTCCTGATTCGTAATGTGAGTGATTCCTCGTTTAATGCTAAGGGGAATAAGCGCTGCCCGCATTTCATAAATATCTTCTAATTCGGTCAGTGTAGGGGTATGAACGACCGCACCCCTAAACGCATCCATGTCTACTAATCCTTGAGTACTTAACTCTCGTAATGCTTCTCGTACAGGCGTCACGCTCACATTTAGCGCTTGCGCTAACTCAGCCTGTACCAACCGAGTACCAGTGGGAAGCTGCCCCGACAAAATAGCTTCTTTTAACCGTTCAGTAACAGTGGCATGAGTTGTGCGAGGAATCCCCGCTAGTCCTGTAAGTTGCAGTTTAGAAACCAAGAACTATTGCTCCTAAGCTCACAAAGGCATTATGGCATTAACTGACAAATATCTTAGATCATATATCATATATTTTATAGTATGTATCTTATAATACTTTTTGCCTTGCCTTGTGTTCCTATAGTTTTTGACATTCGCTAATTTGCTTTTGTGAATTAGTGAACGCAAACCAGATAAGGGCAAACGTATGGGGCAGCAATCACCATTACAAAAATCTGGGGTAGGAACCCTTGTTATCCTTATCGGAATCCTTGGTTGGCAGTATTTTGTTCCAGGTGTCGCGGTCGCCGCTTCATCAGCGTTTTCTAGCGTTATTAATGGTCTTTTGATCTCGGCGTTGCGAAGCTCAACTCCATTACTGTTCGTCTTGCTCGGCGAGATGCTGACGCAGCGAACTGGCATTATAAACCTGGGTGTTGAAGGGCAAATGTTAGTTGGCGCATTTGCTGGATTTGCAGCAACCGTTACCTTTCACAATTCCTGGTTAGGATTCCTGGTTGGTGGACTGGTGGGTCTTTTGCTCTCTACTGTGCACGCTTGGATCTGCCTGGGCTGTCGGGGGAACCAGATTGCTAGCGGCATTGGCATCTGGATTTTGGGGTCGGGAATTAGTGCGTTTTACGGCAGAAACTTTGTTGGACAAACGATTGCTCAAGGTTTTTCCAGCATCAACCTGCTGTGGTTAACAGAGATTCCGATATTAGGGGCAGCGATCGCAGAAATCACACCAATGATTTCGCTGGCGATCGTTCTTCCCTTTGTGGTTGGCGTCTGGCTGTATGGAACCCGTACAGGCTTGACCTGGCGAGCCGTTGGCGAGTCTACTGCGATTGCTAGAGCAATGGGTATTTGCCCCGAGTTAGTGCAATTGCAAGGAATTTTAGTGGGTGGCTTTTTGTCAGGGTTGGGGGGAGCTGTCCTATCCGTAGATTACACCTTTACTTGGGCAGAAGGAATGACAGTTGGCAGAGGCTTAGTTGCAGTTGGTTTAGTGATTGTAGCGCGGTGGAATCCTTACTGGGCAATGCCTGTCGCGCTTTTATTTGGTGGATCAGAGGCATTGTATTTGCGACTGCAAGCGGTGGGTGTTCCAGTGTCGTCCTATCTGTTAGCAACTCTTCCGTATATCGTTTCGCTGGGTGTCTTGATGATTCACTATCGCAAAACCAATCAAAGCGGCGGAATGCCAGATGGACTGCGATCAATTTTTAGCAGCACTTATTAATCGAGATTTTAGATGGACAATCAAGGAGAAGAAAATGAGAATCAGGAGATTCAGAATTCCTGCATTATTAGCGCTGTTTGTGGCATTCATTATCATTGCCTGTTCTCCAGCACCCCAAACGTCGCAAACGCCAGAATCATCACCTGCCGCAATAGAGCCACAAAAGATTGGATACATCTATGTCGGCCCTCAAACTGATATGGGGTACAACTACTCAATGGATTTGGGGCGGCAGTATGTTGAAGCCAATATGCCAAATGTCAAAACAACCTACTTTGACAACGTTCCTGAAACAGCAGAAGTCTCGAGAGTTATGGAGCGGCTTATCCAAGATGGCCACAGAATTATTTTTGCAACCAGTTATGGCTATCTAGATTACGCGATTGAAGTTGGCAAAAAGCACCCCGATGTCACCATTCTTCATGCTGGAGGGCTTAAAACAAGTGATAATGTTGGCACTTATTGGGCAGATAGCGATGATGCAATGTACCTCGCTGGAATTGCAGCAGGTTCCGTAACTAAATCTAATAAGCTGGGATTCATTGGTGCATTTCAAATTCCGCAATTGCTTCGTACGATCAATGCGTTTACGAGAGGGGCACAAAGTGTAAACCCCAACATTACAACAACAGTTGTATGGACAGGTGCATGGCTTGATCCAGCGAAGGAGGCAGAAGCGGCAAACTCTTTAATTGATAGTGGGGTTGATGTTATTGCCGGTCAAGTTGATTCTCCGTTGACCTATTCTCAAACGGCTGAGAAACGTGGCGTTTATGTGATCGGTAAGGATGTGAATATCAGCGATCGCGCTCCTAAAGCCTGGATTACGGGTGCTTCTTGGAACTGGGGACCCATGATGACTAAAATTGTTGAAAGCATAAATGCTGGAACCTGGAAGCCAGAGCATATTCGCGGCACCCTGAAAGGTGGTGATGTTGTACTTGATCCATTTGGAGATGCAGTGAGTGAAGCGGTGCGCCAAAAAGTAACGCAAGAGAAAGAGGCGATACTCGCAGGTCAAAAGGTGGTTTGGGAAGGACCTTTAGTGAAACAGGACGGCACAGAAGCAGTATCCGATGGAACCAAGATGGCGCTCGATCAAATTGAAACAATAGATTACCTGATTAAAGGTGTTATTGGTTCTGCAAAATAAATTTCCTATAGGGGGTTTGCATTATAAACCCCTTACAGGTGCTTGGTTTTCCAAAAACTTTTCACCTTAATGAGGTGCAACATGGTTGCTGAAGTAAATCAAATTTACCCAATGGGGGCTGCAAAAGGTCAGGAGTGGCTAGTCTCTCGTGATGAAGTGGATATGTCACGGGTACCCCGTCCCATAAGATCCATGCGAGTTGATGCCGACCCACAACGGGTCGTGGTGGATGCATCGAAATCGGCTTTATTGATTGTTGATATGCAGAACGATTTCTGCACCAAAGGTGGCTGGTTGGATGTGATTGGGGTGGACTATACTCGCGATCGCGCTCCTATTGCTCCTTTACAATCTCTAGTCCCTGAATTTCGGGCAAAACAAATTCCAATTATTTGGCTGAGTTGGGGTGTTCGTCCGGATTTGCTCAACATTGCTCCGTCAGTGCTTCATGCCCATAGCCCAACTGGGGAACGGGTAGGGCTTAACCAGTTCACGCCTGAAAAGCGATCGCATGTGTTACGAAAGGGCGATTGGGGAGCTGCGATCGTAGATGAACTTAATCCAGGTGATCAAGATATCCATGTCACCAAACATCGATTTAGTGGATTTTGGGACACAGAACTTGACAGCATTTTGCGAAACATGGGCATTGCCACCCTGTTTGTTGGTGGCGTGAATATGGATCAGTGTGTTCTGTCTACTCTGCAAGATGCAACATTTTTAGGATACGATTGCATTTTGATTGAAGACTGCACTGCAACAACCTCACCACAGTGTTGTATTGAATCAACCTTATACAACGTTAAACTCCTCTACGGATTCATCACTCAATCCAAACATCTTTTAGCAGGACTTGCTCAGCTATAAATTCAATATATTTCCATGAAGAAAGAATATTCTTCTTAGGATGCGTTAGCAATAGCGTTACGCATCATCTAGCAACCTCCAGGCTATTGATAACCGAATCAAGATTTACAACACGATGAGTATGACCACATTTCATATGGTTGAGGGTGCGCCTGCACCAACTGGTCCCTTCTGTCATGCTGCCGAAATTGATGGATGGGTTTACCTAACTGGTCAAACGCCCCTTGATCCATATAATTCAACTGCGCCCATTCCTGATGGCATTGAAGCACAAACACATTTGGTTTTCTCAAATCTCAAAACGGTATTAGCCGGATTGGGAATGGGGTTTGAGCATGTCGTTCGAGTTGGTGTGTATTTAACGCATTTAGAGGAAGATTTTGAGCTATTCAACCAAGTCTACAAAACCTATTTCATAGAAGGGAAATTACCTGCTCGCACCTGCGTTGGAGTTTCTAGCCTAGTGCGAGGCCCCAGAGTCGAAGTTGATTTTGTTGCTCGTAGACCGAATTAAACCATGCACATCAGTTTACGAGGAATTACAAAGCGCTTTGGTCAGTTTTTGGCAAATCATCAAGTTGATCTAGACATTTTGCCAGGGGAAGTGCTTGCTTTACTGGGTGAGAACGGTGCGGGTAAAAGCACACTGATGAAAATCCTCTATGGCTTTTATCAGGCGGATGAAGGCGAAATTTTTATTCAAGGTAAACCTGTCTCCATTTCCTCTCCAACGGTTGCAACGCAGTTGGGAATAGGCATGGTATTTCAGCAGTTTAGCCTGATCTCAGCCTTAACAGTTGCTGAGAACTTGATGCTGACTTATCCTGCTGCTCCCTGGTGGTTGTTACGTCAACCTACAGCCTGGAAATCTGTGCAAGCAAAATTGCGAGAATTATCACATAATATAAAACCCAATACTTATGTGCGCGACTTATCAGCGGGTGAGAAGCAGTTGGTTGAGTTGGCAAAAGTTCTAAATCTCAATGCAAATATCATTATTTTAGATGAACCTACGTCAGTCCTAAGTCCCCAAGAGCAGCAACGATTGTGGTCATTAGTGCGGCAACTTGCAGAGAAGGGACACTCAGTTGTGTTGATTACACATAAGTTAGAAGATGTTACTGCCTGCGCCGATCGCGTTGCCGTAATGCGTCACGGTACCGTTGTTGATGTTCGCCCAATGAGTGAAATAACAACCCACGAAATCGTTCAATTAGTGATGGGAGACGAACATCTAACGCCTGCTCACATTGTTAATTATCCCGTTCAAAACACTCCTAAACTTTGGATCAAAGATGTATCAGCGCATGCAACTGAGTTTGTTGAATCGATCGATTTACAGATTGTTGCAGGCGAGATTTTAGGCATCGCTGGTGTGTCGGGAAATGGTCAGCAGGCTCTAGCAGAAGCGATCGCTGGTCTCATTCCTCTAACCTCTGGTGAAGTTGTTTTGAACGATCGCATCATTAATAAAGCAGGACAGTTGCCTGATTGCCCTTTCAATGTTGCCTACATCCCAGAACAACCACTACAAAATGGTGTTGCTCCTGACTTGGATCTCGTTACTAATTTATTTATCAACCAGATTCACCGCATGCCTCTATTTCCGCGTTGGGGTAAGCAGCGATCACATGCCAGTGAATTAATTGCCGCCTTTGATGTACAACCTCCAAATCCCTTTAAGCAAGCGGATCAATTATCTGGAGGAAACTTACAGAAATTAGTAATCGCTAGGGAGCTATCTGGGAAGCCCGATTTAATCATTGCCTGTTACCCAGCAATGGGATTAGACATTGTAGCGACACAAGCAGTATATGAACATCTTTTCCGTCATGCGGAACGAGGCGCTTGTGTCATTTGGATTTCTGAAGATTTGGATGCGTTGTTGCAATACTCCCATCGCATTGCAGTTTTGTTTCATGGTCAAATCGCTGGTATCAGTACGACACGCACTACCAATCGTCAACAGTTGGGCTTTTGGATGACGGGTTCTCAGGCAGCTTGAATTTTATGGAGTGTTTAGTAGTTCTATATTCTATGTGCCGTAAGTTGACATAACAAATGAGAAGATATCCAGTGTGAAAATCATGCGCAAACATACTGTTGTTCTAGTTGAACTGCAAAGAACAGTGATAAAACACTCCAGATTCAGCTTAGTGCGATCGTGGCTTCAACTTCCGCAGTTTCTCCTACTTAAAAAGTTTATATTTTCTGGAATTCTATTTTTCATCCTCATTAGTCTCTTTTTCAAAATCTCTGGACAATCACCTCTTCCACTTCTTAAAGAAGTGGTTAATGCAGCATTTGGTAGCCCCTATTCTTGGTCGGAAACGTTGGTTAAAACAACACCAGTTTTGTTATGTGCAATCGCTACTGCACTCCCGGCAAGGCTTGGGTTAATTTCAGTCGGTGCTGAAGGGCAAATGTACATTGGAGCACTAGTGGGCACTGCTCCTGTGATTGCATTCCTACAACAGCCTATGTGGGTCGTTTTACCACTGATGCTTTTGGCGTCTGGGTTGGGAGGCGCATTATGGTCAGGTTTTCCCGGTTGGTTAAAAGCCCGAATGGGCATCAACGAGACAATTAGCACGTTACTGCTCAATTATGTTGCGATTTTGCTTGTGAATTTTGCAGTCTATGGTCCCTGGAAAGATCCTGCAAGCTTGGGATGGCCTGCCACTGTTTCATTTCCAGATGCGGCTAAACTGCCTACTTTTTTTAATACTCGGATTCATTTGGGTTTAGTCATTGGCATTGGCATTGCATTACTATTACACGTTTTGCTAACCTATAGTCGCTGGGGTCTTGAACTGCGCGTGATGCGTAGCAACCAAAAAGTTTCAACGGTTGCTGGTTTGAAGTATGGGCGTACAGTAATTTGGGTGATGGCGATCGCAGGCGGTGTTGCTGGACTGGCTGGGATTCTTGAAGCAAGCATGATTCAGGGACGGTTGCAATCCGACCTATCAGTAAGCTACGGATTAAGTGGATTTCTAGTCGCATGGTTAGCAGGTCAAAACTTTGTCTCAATTCTTCTAATTTCTTTGTTAGTAGGAGGCTTATCTGCCTCTGCCGACGCACTTCAATTATTTGCACAGTTTCCATCTTCTAGTGCGCTTATTATGCAAGGTTTACTGTTTACAAGTGCATTAACAGTAAACGGTTTAATTAATAAACAAGCATCTGGAAAGGCTGATTATAGTTCTTTGGAGTAATAGACTTGTTGAGAAATAAAATTGACTTGAGGCAAGGGTTTTCAAATTCTTCCTTCATTTACACTGCATCGAGGTAGAAGTTCCACAACCCTGCTGCATTTACCATTAAGGGGTCATCGAAAATTAGGCAGACGATTGCGATAGACACCCGTTCCTGCTCAACATCGTTCCATGCCTGTATGGGTCTCACATTTGACCCATTGGCAACTAAATTCTCGGTTTTCCTGCTTTTGTTGTTCACTCAACTCTTTTCCCTTCGGCTTCTCATGCGGCAGATGAACGTTTATCAGATAGTGTCTCTCAAGCCAAGTTTATTGAAGCAATCTTTGGAGGGCCAGATTGGGCGATTGCCCAGGGATGAAATTAGCTCGAAATGCCCTGAAGCAATAGTGAAGTACGCCCCGGAACTGGACAAACGAATTCGACCTCAGCTGAAGCTGACTAACGACTCGTGGAGGGTGGACGAAACTTATCTCAAAGTCAGGGGTTTGTGGAAGTATCTGTATCGTGCTGTCGATTCGGAGGGCAATACCCTCGACTTTATGCTGAGCGCCAAGCGAGATGCGAAAGCTGCCGCAAGATTCTTTCGCAAAGTCCTGAAAGGTCAGCACACTCATGCTCCACGGGTCATTACCGTTGATCAGAATGCGGCTTATCCCGTCGCAACCGAGATGCTGAAAGGGGATGAGGTAATTGATCAGAAGACAGAGCTGAGGCAGAGCAAATACTTAAACAATATCGTTGAGCAGGATCATCGAAACATCAAGCGCATTGTGAAGCCGATGATGGGGTTCAAGACGTTTAACAGTGCCAGGAGAACCTTAAGTGGGATCGAGGCAATGAATATGATCCGCAAAGGACAGGTTAATGGTATCGATCGAGGGGACAGTGTCTCTCAAGCTAGGTTTGTTGAAGCAATGTTCGGAATCGGTGCTTGAAACAACGAGACAGGTATAGCTCGTTTGTCACTCCATCGTTTTTGCGACACAACCCAAAATCCTTCATTCAGATAGATACCCCATCACCATACAAATTTTCTGAGGTTATTGTTCCCGCTAATACAAATAACTATCTTTACCCCATATGTCATCGTTCAGGGAGTGCTGCTCTCAACAGGCAGTAATGATGGGACAGGTTGTTCCTGCTGAACAGCCTGACACAAGCCAAAGGGATGTCAGTCCGAGTTCAATGTTCTAGGAGTTTTCCCAATTTCATTAAATTAAATTGCCCAGTCGGTCAAAATCAATATCAGCAGCAGATGACCATATTATTGCTGCCAGCAGAAAATTAGATATCTAGACTACAATCAATTTTTGGAAAGTATGGACAAGATGATCCTGGGACCCAGGAGAGTCGATTGGGTGTCGGAGCAACCATGAAAATACTGCTAACTGGCACTTGAAAGCTAATAAAGCCATGCATATCGAGAACAAGATATTTTGCCTTTTCTCCAGAGAAATTGGTTTCAACAACTATCCCTCTATGCCCTCTATTCTCAAAAGGATTATCACACAGCCATACTTCTCCCTTTGGCAAATATTCAAGTAACGCCAACCACTGTGCGAGTGTCAGAGTAGTGCTTGGTATTTCAGGCAATCGATATCCTTGATATCCTGGTTCTACAACGACTCCAACAGGAGTCAGCTCGTAAAGGGCATGTACTCTGCGCTGACGATCAATGACGATTCCATAACAGCAAGGAATAGATAATAAGTGCTGACCAGAATAAGGGTTATCACGGTATTTTTTAATTCGTAAATCATCCTCGTTGTATTGGTTCCACAGCGAATTTCTTATTCCACCCGCAACTTGATCAAGATTATCCCCCCAATGAATAGCAGTTGAAATCTGCTGCGGCATGGATGAGTCTATGATATAGCCCAAAAATTGGGGTGATCCATCTTCGACCTGAGAAATAAGCATATCCTCCTGCTGATACAAAGGACTATGGCAAAGTATGTAATTACCAGGAGTAGTATTCAACCCAATTAACCGAGCAAGGTTTAGAGAAATAACATATCCCCCTCGATTAGTACTAAATGGATACTCAGAAGGCGGTGCTTCTTGCTTTGACAGAAACGAGATCTTATCAAAAGGAGAGGACTCAATCACCACATCTACATCTGTAACCGTGTAATTGAGAGAACGATTTTTCAAGTCATGCAAAAAATACTCTAAATAAGTAGGAATTAAAGGAAGTTGATCAAGAGGCAGGTTTAGCGCCCTTAGCCACTGTTCTTTAGTATTTAAAGTAGGTGGTAACATTCAGTAGGATTCCCAGAGTAAAAATATTGAGTCAGATTTAACACACCCTAATTGTTTCACTTATCGAAGTACACTACTGCTAGAACTGATCAGAATGGTCAAGTGACGCAGAACTTGCATGATTTTGGAAACAATATAATCTGCTGAAGTGATGAACAGCGATCAAAGGGGAAGTTTCCACAGGCAAAGCTCCGTTACGGAATTGTAAGATTTAACCCATGCTGCTGGCTAATCATCCGTAGCGTCGCTGTCACACCTCCGTTGAGACATGCTGCATCTAGTGACTCAACCGTATCTTCATTGTCAAACCATCCACCTGTAATCCTGACCTGAGGAGCAGACCAAAGTTCTTGCTCTGGGAATGGGTCTTGACTTTGAACAATCCAACCCGATCCTTCAGGGCGAATCATAGCACCCGCTAAGGGCTGAAGCGACAAATGATCACTTCCAGGATAAACAACAATCCGGTAGCGATGAGCATACGCAATCCGAGCCATTCCACCCAACGTGTCACGCACAACGCAGGCATAGCCGACAGGTATGGGTTGAATGCCACCGCGTGGGATCGAAACCCCTTGAAACATCCAACTGAGACTGGTACTCCCCCCTAAGCTTTGCGCTCCATATCGAGTATTGGCAAGGGCTTTTGAACCACCCAGGACGGCTAAAGTACCAGCCAGCAATAAACTAATCCACTTTTCAGGATGCTTGACAAGGTTCATAGATATCCCATTAATTCACTGAGAGCGACAAACACAGGCTGTAGCAACTGTATTGATAAATCATTTGCCTACGGCAAAACGCGATCGACAACCAGATTCAGCAGTCCCTCTCCTAATATTCCCGGCAAACGCCTACATGCTCCATAGGAATTCGTTACTTGCCATTGGAGCTACCTGAAATGCAAGCGCAATCAAATGATTTGATAGCGAACATAGCGTAGCGGGAATTCTAGAAGAAGGAATTCGGTGACGTGCCAGATAAGGGGTGATTACCATGAGGATTTGCTGGAAATTTTGGCTGACGATCGCGACTGCTGCATCAGCTTGTGTCCTATCCACGGCGACAAATGCTGGGGCATCAACCGCACTGCCAATGCGCCTGATGTTTGATGAGGGCATGATGGAAATGGTTGTCCCAGACACAAACACGACTGCTTCTGCTTATGGCGGACATCTTCGGATTTATGACGTGCATATTGCCAAGATGTTTGAAGTCACCCACAATCTGTGCCAAACGGGACGAGTTGGCGGGGGGATCGGTTGGAGTTATTTTTCAGGCAATGGCAGCATTAATATGGGGAACTTTCGGATTTCCTGTGATCTTGCTGCAAACCTTGCTGTTGCTTACGGATTGGGCACACCAGAGCATACAGTCATTTACTGGTCAGGTGGGGAAGGCTTTCCAGGACGAACGCAGGTCTTTGATGTCCCAATTTTTAATATCACAGGCGGTAAAGTTAACCGCTGGATGAGTTTCGTTCAAACCTTTGGTCCCACTCGTTAGAAAATTTTCCTCGTCCTGCTCAATTCCCCATATCTGCATTACTGATGAAAATTTTTCGATTTGCTACAGCTAGCGCAGTTGTGCTTTTTGCCATTCTCCCCGTTCAAGCGCAGAATGTGAACTCGTCACCCTTTGGGGCAGCGGTGTTTGAACGGTGGATTGAAGGTAGCCGTCTGGCGGAGCAGGGCGACTTCAATTCTGCTCAAATTCAATACCAGCGGGCACTCAATGCCGCTCAACAACTGTCAAACCCAGTTCTAAGAGATTGTGCCATTACAAGCTCTCAAGCCAATATTGCAGCAATGGAGGCAGCAAGGGCATATATTCGCAGCTACGGCAGTAGTTCTAGTGCGATTGCACAAGCCCAGCACATTGCTGAGATACAGTTTCGGCAAACCATTGAGCAAAGTGATCAGATAAGACCAGATCTCGCAAACCGCTGTCCTTAAATCACGTAAATCTAGCCATTACTCTAACCATCTATCATCATGCCAACCTTCGTCGGCTTGCAGATTTTTCGCTGGCTTCCTCGCCTACCCTTCCTTGCAGACGTGGATTGCCCGCTCGCGCAATGCTGTCTGCCATCACCCTAATTCCATCCTCGCTCCGCCTACGGCTGCACAAGACGATCGCCTCCACCCCTCCGAACAATCAACTTTACTCCTGCCCCTAAAGCAGTTCTGCTGTGACTGAGCAATAAAACTTGCGCAATTAGCAAATCAGTTGCGCATTTTCTAAAACTCTGAAACCGTTATTAATTGCGGCTTTCAGATATTGAGACAAATCAAGTCACGAATCATAATACCCTACGTTTGAAGCCCAAACCCCTTGCCTACTATAGGATCAGGGATTTACGCAATTCATTTGCTAAGTGCACCAAACCATTTGCTCAGTCACACGTCCACACCCCCTCTTTCATGCAACAATGCCCAGCAAAGGTGACAATCTAGTAGTTCACCAAATAAACTTTGCCTAGTTAGCATGCTTTAATTTAGGATAGAGATGCCCTAACCGAATGCGCGCACCTGCACTGGAAAATCTCCAATTGACCCTGGCTTT
>NZ_JAMPLI010000054.1:0-26941 GCF_039962475.1 Leptolyngbya sp. GB1-A1
GCTGCACAACTTTCGATTGAGCCAACGTCAGCAAGCCGTTGCCTAACAACAATAGCGAGGAGGGAAAATGTCCCTTCTGTTCAACTTCTTCTCCTTATTTCCGATGAAGTCTACTATCTTCCATACTCCAATCAGCCAGAGAGATAATGAAAAGCCAATTAGAAAGACTAAATTGAGTGTGCCAATTAATCCCGATAGCAACCAAGCCTCACTGAATCGCCGTTCCACCTGAAACGGTTCTCCCTGAAGGCGACGAATCAGTGGTGCAATGGGCCAGACGATCGCCGCTGACAGGAAAATTACGGCACAGAAAGCGATCAGACCGAACTGCACCCAAATTGTCTCGTACCACGACACACGGTGATAAGCACCAATTTTGGGCCAAAGGAGATTGAATCCATAGGTAATCCGTTCTTCTGCATCTTCGCCAAAAGCTGCAAATGCATCATCATTGGCTCGGCGAAATAACAGCTGTTCCATAGGAACTAGCTGAATCTTCGGCGCATTTCCCATAAAGAACAAACCAGGAGTGCTAACCAGCAATTTTTTTCTGTCACTGCTTTGTTTGATATGGATGCGTTCAAAGGGGGCACTAAGGATGGCAAAAGTGTCACGGGGGTATTCTAGGTCGCGATAGGTTCCTGTGAAGCGATCGAGTTGAGCACTGCTAAGCGCAGATTCGATCGGTGGAGCTTCGTTCGCAACCGGAAAATACCGATCTAATATCCGATTTAGCAATTTTTCATGAATACCGCCAAAGCTGTTGCTGCCGATAAAAATACCAATATTGCGATCGGGCATCAGGGTTAGAGAACTGGAATAGCCGCGTAAACTGCCCAAATGCCCAACCATGCGAATGTTGTTTTCTAACCGCTCTCGAAAACTGTAGCCTGTCCCCGGCAGCTTTGGATGGTGCGTGAAGTGCTGCTCGTGCATTAACTGCACCGTTTCTGGCTTGAGAATATCTGTATTGTTATCGCGTCCATTCTGCAACTGGGCAGTCATAAAATTTGCCATATCCGTTGCTGTTGCGCTCATGGCAGCACCTGGCGCAATATTAAGATAAAGAAATGGAACAGGTTTGAATTTGCCGCTTTGATATTGGTAGCCTACTGCCAGGTCTTTCGCTAATTCTGGTGGTGGCGGCTGGAGAAAGGTGCTGCGCCGCATCTGCAACGGCTGAAAAACATTTCGGTCAATGTATTCTGCGAAAGGAGTATTAGAAAGGCGTTCAACCAGATAGCCCAACAAGGCAATACTGTGGCTGGAATAGCTATAGAGTTCACCAGGCTTCCAAACGACAGGGGGCATATGGTTCGCCAGGTAATCCCCAAGTGGTTCCATCTCAGCCGCCGTGCGTGCAGCAATTCCAATACGGCGTTTTGTGGTGCCATCCGTGTGCATCATTAACTGGGCAGCGGTAACTGGTTCTGAATAAGGATTTTCTAGGCGAAAGTCTGGCAAATACTGGTTTACATCCGCATTCAGGTCAAGCAAGCCCTGCTCGTAGAGCTGCATGGCAGCCGTTGCGGTAAAGAGCTTGGAAAGCGAGGCGACCCGAAACAGCGTTCGATCCGCGACTACAGGAATTTGCTCTTCAACATTGGCATAGCCATAGCCCTTTGTAAAAAAGATGCCGCCGTCCTTCACGACTGAAACAGCTGCTCCTGGAATATGCTCCTTCGGCATCTCTTCCTTGAAAAACTGATCGATAAACGCTGCAAATTCTTGTGGATCGTTTAAGCCGGGAGCAGATGGTGATGCGGGAGTGGCAGGTTCGGGTTGAATCGGTTGCTTTTGCTGCAAATCGGGTGACGGTAGCTTGAGATCCGTCTGAGCCAGAGTCGGTAATGCCGACATGGATAATGACAAAAGGGGAATGACCAGAATGACCAGCATTCCCCAACGGAGCCATCGCCAAAAAGATTCGCGTTTCTGAATAACTTTCTTCCCTTTCAGAGCCATAATTGCTTACCCGCGCCAACATAGACCTGGTTTCAGCGAAATGATCATCCTGATCTGTTGCCATGCAGCAATTCCACGCTGCACTGTCTTGATCTTTAGCTGTCTTGCTCTTTAAGTTTTATACTGAAATTTTGATTCCTTCCAGCACTCCGCTTGGTCGAATTCTTGACAGTTTCTTAATTGGTTTAGCGACAGCTTCAGGTAACAATACCAGCTTTCCCACCGTTTGGTTTCTAAACGTCTGGCAGATTTAGACTTTGCTCTATTCCTTTGCCCTATTCCATGATAAATTCAATGCCTCAACGCCTGAAGGGATTCCCTGTAACTGTTGACCCACTCATGATGTAAGCATTCATAGTAACTTTAGAAAGTGGAGAACTGGTGGAGATTCTGAATAGTTTCTATTAGCGACGATCGAAGTGATAAAACTTCTTCTGCTGAATTGTAATCTGGCTTACTACAGCAGTACAAAGCTTGGATGATTTGCTGTTGAATCAACCGACAGAATGATTCTATGACTAAAATGAATGCGATAGTGTAGCGGCAAATGCTTAGCTGAGATAGCTAGATTGATTAGTCGTAAATCTAATTGCTAAGGCACGTATGCAATTTTCCTCAATTGGGTTGAACGTTAGCGATATTTTGGCAGCGTTTGGACGTAAACCTCAGTATATTATTGGACTTGACTCAGCAACAGCCGTGTTTCAAGGGTTAGGCAATTATCTCAAGGGCAAAGATTTCCCCGCTAAAGGCATCTCACCTTCTGCGAAAGCATTGGTTGGAGAGGCGATCAGTCACCTTTCTCCGCAAGCGGTTGCAACTGCATCCACTTGGTCGGGTTGGTTCAATGCTTCTTCGCCAGAGATTGTTGATGATGTGCGCGTAGAAACGATGGTGCGCTGGGTGCTCAGCCAGTATCCCCGCCGTCCCTATTCTGGGGCAATCCTTGGGTCTACCAATGGAGCAGCAGTGCATTTGGGAGCAGCACTAGAAATTCCCTGGCTGCCGCAGACGTTACTCGTTTGTTTACGACATTTTCAGGATCCCGACGATCCGAAGCAAGTGCTGGAATGGGCAAAAGGTCCTGTCAAACGTCTGCTTGCCAATAATCCTGATGTTTCCGTTTACCAAATGCATGACCCAAATCAGGATCGGGTAAAAGTGCCTCGCGTTGCATACTTTCGGCTGAAGCAAACTCGGCTGAGCGATCGATACAAGCAGTTTCTTGTCGAAAACCTGTCGCCTGGTGCTACTCTCTTTTTGTTGGAGTGCCAGTACAGCTGGCTATCCACTCGGGTGAGCGATCGGCATTACTTCCAGTTCGGCAGTGCAGGAATGCTGACCCCGGAAGATTATTTTGACCATAGTGAGCAGGTGGCCGAATTCCTGAAACAGCATGGTTCAAGCCATCAATACTGGGAACCTCCTGCACCAGATGGCAGCTTCCCAGAGTCCGAGTGGGGGTTTGATCCAGCTTTGCGCGAGGATGTAGAGGCGTTTGCCCGCGAGCATGGCTATCGGGTTCGGCGGATTGTCTTTGAGGCTCCGCAGGATTTAAGCCCGCTGGTCGCAGACCTGCATCGGTTGTGGTACACGGAAGCAGGATTGCCCACGAATCGCCTGCTGGTTGAATCCTTCGCGTATCTCCAGCCCTGGTGGACTCGTCATTTGGGTCTCGTGCCATACTGGACAGTGTTTAACGACCAGCGATCGGCAAATGAACTCGATCGCTATCTGGATAGCACTGAGCCTTATGACGAAATCTACATGAATTTATTCTCGAATGGGATTCGAGGTCTGGGACAGGCTCCGATCGAGCGATGGCGATCCATTCTAGACCGGGCGAAGCAGCAGGGTCAGTTTGTTGGCGTGGACGAGGATACTTATCCCGCTGACCTGGCTTCCTTTCCGCGTCACTATACAGAATTGAAGAAGCTCAATGGAAACTACGCGATTCCAAAGCCACTGACGCTAGAGCAGCTCGATCGTTTTTTAGCCCAAGCGGGAGATCGGTATGCGGTGAACTGGATTGAAGCCACTTCGTCTCAAAGCTATCAACTTCAAGTGCGATAATATTACATCGTTAACGAATGTTTTGCTCTCTTGATGTTTGAAGCGCTTTGGCAACTCCTCTGGCATTTTCTGCCGCTTCCCCTAACTATTTTTCTGGGTGGGGTCGCAGTAGGAGTACTGGGGTGTAGCGCAATCGCCGCTTACCTCGATCGCAGACCTGTGATTACGCAGAGAATCGACATTATCCCAAAGTTTGAAGACTTCTTTGGTTCGCTGGAATTGCAGTCGCCAATCACAGTTTCTAAGGGCGAAAAGTCCTACAATTACTGCGACTTACACACAGTTCAGGTGGAATTAACTAATCAGTCCAGGCAGGACTTTGATGCATTTGAGTTCGGGATTAACCTGGCGTCTGACACTGCGATCGTACATATGGAAGTCCAGGCTCCCGATCACCATCGAGTGGTTAAACCGATCACGCCGTTTAGCTTTACTCAGCCCCGTTCTCAGGTTGATTTAAGCCTGCAGCCATTTAATCGAGAAGATACTTATACGTTCCGCTTGCTGGTCGTTGTTCCTGAAGGTAGCTCGTCTCTAGGAACTGTCACCCTGAGTTCCCCTGAAGCGGCTCGTTTTGCAGAGTTGCCGACGACGCAGGAGCTCTTAAAAAAGGCAGCAAAAGCAATATCGCTACCGCTTGGTCCTTTCAAAATCTCCTTTCGCTAATTCTTTTAATTGATTTATCAAATTTGCTCCTTTTTGCTTAATTTTTTGCTTGTTTTTTTGCTTAATTTAATACTGTTGTGATTTGTTCAATCAGTTTCACAGGATTAAACGGTTTACCGATTGTGCCTTGAACATTAAGATCATCAAGATCATCAAATTTAGTTTGCTGGCTCGATCGCCCTTTTGCTGTAAACAATATAACCGGAATGTGGCGGGTTGCTGCATTAGCGTGAAGCTGCTGCAATATACCGAGTCCGTCTATTCCAGATATCATATCTAGCAAAATTGCATTACGAGCGGCGTAATGTGACCTGAGGTAGATAGTAAAGCACTTCAATTAGAGTTCATAATGGATCCGGCATCATCCAAGCTCGGAGATGAAGAAGCCTGAATCAATCAGCCTCTCAGATTTCAGACGGTTTCGATCGCCTATATCAGGTATGGGATATGAAGATTCTAGCGGTGGAGGATGACGCATGGATGGCTAGTGCGGTGGCAAACACACTAGTCCAACAGAATTATACGGTTGAGATTGCAGCGGATGGTCAAACCGGATGGGACTTTGCGATGGCAGGGGATTATGACCTGATTCTGCTAGACATCACACTGCCAAAGGTGGACGGCATTAGCCTTTGCCGTAAGCTGCGTCAAGAAGGATATCAAACCCCGATTCTGCTGCTAACTGCGAAGGACACGCGATCGGACAAGGTGCTAGGGTTGGATGCCGGAGCCGATGATTATTTGACAAAACCTTTTGACTTCCAGGAGCTATTAGCTCGCGTTCGTGCCTTACTCCGTCGCGGGAATTCTGCTCTGCCTCCAGTACTGGAGTGGAGCAGTTTGCAGCTCGACCCAAGCCTTTGCGAAGTCACCTGTAATGGTGAGGTACTGCACCTGACGCGAAAGGAGTATGGTCTGCTAGAGCTTTTTCTTCGCAACCAGCAACGTATCTTTAGCCCCAGTGCGATTATTGAACGGCTTTGGGCGTTTGAAGACTCGCCCAGAGAAAGCACTATCAAGTCTCACGTCAAGGCACTGCGGCAAAAGTTGAAAGCAGCAGGAATGGAGCCGGATTGTATTGAGACGGTGTATGGTCTAGGCTATCGTCTCAAGCCCCTATCGGAGGAAAATTCACAGGGGCATTTGCAATCTCTTGAGGAGACAGAAGCTACGGCGAGCGAAGTTGAACAGAAAATCATTGAACAGAAAATCACAGCAGTCGTGACGCAGGCGCGGGAGGCACTCAAAGCTCATATAGGAGAGCGTCTAGCTATCCTGCAACAGGCGACTGAAGCCCTGGCTCAGGGTCGTCTCGGTGAAACCCTGCAAAACCAGGCAGAGCGAGAAGCTCATAAGTTGGCAGGAACTTTGGGATCTTTTGGGCTGGCTCAGGCCTCTGAACTAGCGGGAGCGATCGAAGATTTACTGCAAACCAGACCGAGCGCCCAGCAGGATGCAAATTCTCTCGAACAGCTTGTCAGTAACCTGTATCAAGAATTGGAGCAACCCCCTCCTTCATTGATTCCCTCACCCACGTCTCACAGTTCTACCTCTGGCGAGTTTCCGCTGCTGCTGATTATCAGCCGAGACCCGCAAATCGTTGAACAATGGGTCAAGGAATCTTCGCAAAGAATGCGGGTTGAAGTGATTTCCTCTCCGATCCCTGCAGGCATGAACGGGGAGCCTGAGTTGAACCTGATCGTCTCGGAAAAGCCAGATGTGATTCTCCTTAATCTGGACATGGGGGATCGAGTACAGGACAGCTTGCAGCTCTTGTCAGCGTTGTCAAAACAGTTGCCGTCTGTTCCCGTCCTGGCATGGGCAGAGCAGGATAGTTTATCCGATCGCCTGGAAGTTGTGCGGCACGGCGGACGCGGCTTTTTGCAAAAGTCCATGCCCGTAACACAAGGAATGGAGTATATTGCTCAAGTTCTGCAACCTGTCCATCCTGATAAAGCAGAAATCTTGGTGGTTGATGATGATCCGGTCGTGCTGAACACGGTGCGTACCCTATTGGAACCCTGGGGAATGCAGATCACAACCCTTGATGCCTCACAGCAATTCTGGGAGGTGCTGAATGATGTTTCTCCAGATCTCCTGATTCTAGACGTACAAATGCCTGATATCAATGGCATTGAACTCTGCCAGATAATTCGGACTGATCCGCAATGGAGCAAACTCCCGGTGCTGTTTCTGACTGCTCATACTGACACGACCACAGTACATCAGGTTTTTACAGCAAAAGCAGATGATTGCGTTAGCAAGTCGAGCATGGGAGCAAAATTAGTCCCTCGCGTATTAAATTGTTTAGAGCGATCGTCCTGAGTTTTAAGCCCCGTGGCAGTCTGCTCATCAGGAGCTACATGAGTGGCTCAAACCGAATGAAGATACGCGCTTTAAGCAACAGGTTGCGATCGGCTGGAAATACGGAAAGAGGAAACAACTCAAGTTAACCAGAAAAGGCAATAGCAGTAATCAAAATAGGAATAGAACAATGGAATCTACCACAACGAATGAAGCGATCGAAAAACTGGCTGCGACGATCGGCGAAAATGTTTATATCGACGTGGCAAAGTGGCATCTGTATCTGCGGGATGCTCATCTTCACATGGTTCTAGCAGAGCAACTTTATCCCCAGCTTCAAGGCGGCAAGCTTGCAGAAAATCAAGTGCTTGACCTGCTGAAGAGAACTCCGGTCGGGTTGGGCGGTGGTAAAATTCAAGTCCCTTTATCAGACCTGCTGCCTGCACAGTCACAACAGCATTTAATGGAGGTGCTGGAAGAGTATCAGCGTGAAATGTAAGTCTAGGACTCAGGCTGAGTAATTGCTGCATAGCGTGTAACGATTACCCCTGCAGGAACTGCGAAGCAATCGCCGTGATTAAGTCAGCTGCTGTAATGGGCTTCATAAAATAGCGTGCAAAGCCTGCTTCGATCGCTGTGGCTTGCGCTTCCCGAGCTGCATAAGCAGTCAGGGCGATTGCAGGAATTTGGATGCCGTTTTGCACTTCCAGTGCTTTAAGGTAGCGAACTAGAGCATAGCCATCCTCATTGGGTAGAGCAATATCACTGACTACCAGAGCAGGTGGTGTCTGTTCCAGTACCTCGATCGCTGCTGCCACCGAGTCAACCACAATCACCTTTGCACCGTGCGATTGCAGCACTGTACTGAGCCACGATCGCATGTCTGTATCGTCATCGACTGCCAAAATTAATCGTCCAGCGAGGTCAACCGCTTGATGCTCCTGAAGGGGTTTAGAACTGGAAGCGGGTAACTCGTTACCTTGAAGCAGGGGTATCCTCACGATGAAGGTTGCCCCTTGTCCCTCACCTGGACTTTCTGCCGCAATTGTCCCATTATGTTGTTTAACCAGATGGCGGGCGATCGCCAGTCCTAGCCCTAACCCCGTATAGGAGCGAGTGCTGGTACTATCGGCTTGCTGAAAGCGATCGAACACATACGGCAAAAAGTCTGCCCGAATTCCAATTCCCGTATCAGTGACAGTAATCTGTGCCAATGGTTCTGTTTGCTCTACCCGCTCAAGCTGGATGCTCACCTGCCCTCCTTCGGGCGTAAACTTGACCGCATTGGAGAGTAAGTTCCATATGACCTGCTGCAATCGATCTGCGTCTCCCCAAACTAAAGTGCTGGACACGGCAGACTCTTGGTTTTGTGCCTCTTTAGTCGATGGATTGGGAAATGAGTTGAGCAAAAGCTTGAATTGAAGCTGTTTTGCATCCATTCCGGGTCGAACCGCTTCCACGGCATCTGCAATCACATCAGCTAAATCCACCATGCCATACTCTAACCTGAGTTCACCGCGAATGATGCGCGAAATATCTAGCAGGTCTTCGATCAGTTGGGCTTGCATGTTGGCATTACGCTCGATCGTCTCCAGGGCAAGTGTGGCTCTCTCTTCATCCAGCATTCCCGTTTGCAGCATTCCTACCCATCCGGTAATCGCAGTCAGCGGGGTGCGAAGCTCGTGTGAGACGATCGCAAGAAACTCGTCTTTAGCACGGTTTGCAGCTTCAGCTTCAGCACGAGCAGCCTGTTCATTCTCCAGCAGTTGAGTACGTTCTGCTTCGATTTGTTTACGTTCAGTCACATCCCGCATGACTTTGGAAAAACCACGGAGCCGTCCTGTCTGATCGCGGAGTGTGGTCATGACGTCGCTTGCCCAGAAGCAAGTGCCGTCTTTGCGAATGTGCAATCGTTCTTGTTGCGATTGACCTTCGGCGATTGCCGTTTGTAGTTCTTGCCCAGGTAATCCTTGAGCAATTAATTCAGGAGGAAAGAAGCAAGCAAAATACTTCCCCAGAATCTCGGATTCCTGATAGCCCAAAACCGCTTCTGATCCTCGATTCCAGCTTGCCACTCGTCCTTCTGGGTCGAGCATGAAAATAGCGTAGTCCTGAACATTCTCAATCAATGACCGAAAGCGTTCTTCACTTGCCTGTAATGCGTCCTGTGCTTGTTTTACTTCTGTATTATCGCGGAGAATTTTTGAAAATCCCCGCAGATTGCCTGCTTCATCATATAGGGGAGTAACAACTCCGTTTGCCCAAAATAAGGAGCCATCTCTCCGAGTATGCCAGCGATCGTCCTTCTCTTGACCTTCATTAATCGCAATCTGCAGAGCAGTATCGGGTCTACCGTTTTCAATATCCTCAGGGGTAAAAATGCAAGAAAAAGGCTGACCAAGAATTTCTGCTTCCTGGTAGCCCAAAATCCGTTCAGCTCCTTTATTCCAACTGGTAAACCGTCCTTCACAGTCGAGTGTAAGAATGGCATAGTCACGAACTCCTTCAATTAATAAGCGAAAACGTTCCTCGCTTTCACGTAAACGCTTCTGATTCTCAAGGAGAAGGGCTTGGTTCCGTTCGACTTCAAGTGCGTTTAACTCTGCCCGTCGCTGTGCCGATCGAACTTTTGAGTTGAGCCAACAAATCAGGACAGCGACCAATACATAATAAAGAGTTCTGCCAAGATTAATAGGGTTTGCTTCTAAAGAGGGAAATGTAGTGAGAAAGAAGTATTCACTTAATACTGTAGTTAACACAGTAGCTGCCAGCCCTGGTTTCCATCCACCATACCAAGACGACACTACGACGGCTGCCAGAAAAAACGGATAAATCGTGGGCTGAATTTGCAACCATAGGAGATGGGTCAACAGCAGTGCCGCGACTGAGGAAAAAACGGTAACACTATAGCGCTGTAACAAAATGCGCTGCTGCATCAGCATAGGAACTTTTAATGTAGAATAACCAACATGAATTCAAATGAGATAAAGGAGTTATAGCTCTTTTTGGAATAGCGGAGTTGAGAAGAAGCGTAAGTTGCCTAGCGATCAAACAGCAACTTCCTCACGATTAAATTCATTCACAATTTGGCGATTGATTGGGAGCAGAGCAGGCAGTCTCTCTGCATATTCTAGCTGAGTTAGAAGTACATCTAACGAATGAAAAAAATAATTGCAGAGTAAGATTTGGCTTACAAAAACTGCTCTTTCATCAATTCAGAAAGCAGCTTTTACTTATGAAAAGCTTAACTTTTACTTCAAGTTCGAAACCTTGCTTATAAACGGTTAGCTTCAGGAGTGCATTTCTTCTCAGCCAAATAGGGCATAAAGCACATCCGCCCTCTGTACTACCATACACGAGCTGCTAGGTCGTACAGTACAGAAATTTATTTTGTAAAAGCTATACTTACACAAATAGAGGCACACCCAATCTAACTAAAGATAGAGATAGGGAGCAAACAGTCCCTTCTACAGTGGCTTTAAAGGCTTTGGAACCTCTAGTCCTTGATGCTTAATAAACTGGCTAGCCGTAGGTACAAAAAAATAACTCAGAAAGAGTTTATCTTAATAAAGAGGAGACGAGCTCTGACACTGGCTTTAAAGCTAGGAAGTCGAATCGCAAATCTTAGAATATGTCGTTCAAACTTCTAGCCTATCTAGGCTGATTACTCACCCCATCGCGCATAAACTTTTTTCCAATGCTGGAAAAGTTTTGGAGAAGCTGGATTGAGTGCGTCAGTTCAGGCAGACTAGAACTCTGGAGGAACACTTTTCATGGTTAGAAAAATACTGGTTGTGGATGACGAGGCTGACTTAAGAAACTTGATTCAGACCTGCTTAGAGCTGATAGGCGGATGGCAAGTGATAACAGCAGGTTCAGGAGTTGAAGCCCTGCAAGAAGCACAAAACCGTAAACTTGATGCAATTCTCCTGGATTTAATGATGCCAGAGTTGGACGGGCTGGCTATCCTACAGCAACTGCGATCGAACGACAAAACAAAGCAGATTCCCGTCGTGCTGCTGACTGCAAAAGGGCGGATGTTCGAGAAGGATCAGATTGACCGTCTGAATGTACTGGGAATGATCAAAAAACCTTTCAATCCAGTAAAGCTTGCGGCTCAGATCGAAGCATTATTGAGTAACGCTCGATGAGCATAAATGAGCATAAGAGAAGTATAAAAACTGCTGGACGATATTAGCTTAAATGTGTGGTTGACGTTTTCTATTGATTCTCATCCATTAAGAAGATGTACTCCCATAGATAGAATTCTTTTTGATATTAGAGTCATCCACCGTTTCTCCACCTTTACTCTCTACTGTGATTGATGTAAGCGTTACAGGCATTCCTGAGCCGCTGTAATCCTTGCAGCCTGTCTATGGTTTGAGCAGAATGTGCTTACCGCTAGAAAGTCTATTTATAGCCCTGCGAGAAGTTGCGGTTCTAAAGCGGAGACACTTCCAGATCAACGGTAGAACAGGGGAATTCCAGTTAATGGAGAAATAGATATGGCACTGATGAAATTGAGTGATTACTATCCGAATCACACGAAAGATTTGTTTGATGGACATGACATCACGAACTTCTCTGTATATGCCAACGATTTTGATGATAACGATCAGGACAAGGTAGGTTCGGTGAAAGATGTCATGGTTGATGAAACCGATGGACGCTTCCGGTATTTCATTGTTGATACTGGTTTCTGGGTATTTGGCAAAAAAGTTCTGCTTCCGGTTGGGTTGGCACGGCTTGGCTACGACAAAGAGCGAATTTATGTCGCGGGGTTGACCAAGAAACAGGTAGAGGATCTGCCTGAATTCAGCGACGATCTGCGAATTGACAACGACTATGAAGAGCGTGTGCGATCGTCCTATCGTCCTCTCATTCCAAGTCCAACTGTCGTTCAACCTCCTGCTGGTGCAGCATACGACTATATGCAGGAGCCTTATCTCTACGATCAAAACGATGCTGCGTTCCGTTCCTATGAACAGCGGCTACGCGATCGTAGAGCCACAACTACACAAGCATCCCGTTTCTAACAGCTCACTCCTCTCCTACAGATTCAATTGTCGTTATCAGGGCGAATAACCTTCGCCCATTTTATCCTTCTGCTAACAGGCGATCTCATTGATTTAAGAAGTAGCTGTGGAAGGAAAATCGAGGTCAGTCAAAGAATTTATTAGTTACAGTTCAACAATTTAGGAGATTCACAGCAATGCAATTTCAGGAATCTACGGAATCTAATTCTCAAAACTTATTTGCAAAAGGATGGATCGTTCGCAGCACAATGGCACTAACCCTGGTTACTGCTCTGCTAGCAGGCTGTGGAACACCCGAACGTCAGGCAGCCGCACCGGAGCAGACCAACGTTACGACTGAAGAGGTGGCTGAGAACCCCAATCGATACATTGGTCAAATGGTGACGATTAGAAGTGAGCCGATCGAGAAGATTGGTCCGAGTACTTTTACTGCTGAGAATGAGCAGTTCTTTGGTACCGAACCCATTCTGGTCGTCAATGCGTCAGGGCAGCCCTTTGTTTTCCCGGAAGATGGAGTGGATATTCAGGCAACGGGTGAAGTTCGCAATTTCGTGCTTGCAGACATTGAGCGTGAATATAAGCTGGGTCTGGACGCAAATACTTACAGAGAGTATGAGAACAGACCTGCGATTATTGCTCAATCGCTTGCGGTTTCACCAGAACCGGGTGAACTCACCAGCGATCCGCAGCAGTATTACGGCAAACCGCTTGCAGTAACCGGTGAAATTGAAGCAATTCAGGGAGCGAATGCTTTTACGCTGGATGAAGATCAACTGATCGGCGGACAAGAACTCCTGGTTCTTCGTCCCAACGCTGCAACTGCAAATCAGCCTGCCATCCAAGATGGTGAAAAAGTTGCCGTCACAGGAACGTTGCGTCCGTTTGTGGTGGCTGACCTGGAGCGCGAATACGGCTTCAATTGGGATACAGGAATTCAACAGCAGTTAGAAGCAGAATACACCAATAAACCTGTGCTAGTTGCTGACGCTGTGTATCCCTCCGCGATTCCAGATGGCGCACTGTAAGGGAATGCAGTAAGGCAGGAAAGGAGATTGCTGATAATCAGATAACGCTCCTTTCCTTAATTAGGTTTTGAGCAAGCTTTGACAGACGGATCGTGATGAATATTCTCAAGCAGGTATCCCTCAAGCTGCGTTTAATTCGAGTCGAACGGTTCTTGGGATCGATCATCTATCCTTTGCAGCGATCGTGGTTGGAATATAAATCGCGTCAAAAACCTGGACTTAAGGCGATCGAACTGCCGGGAACGATTAAAGCGGTTAAACAAACGGCACGGGGCAGACATTTTGGCTTTGGGTATCTGGAGTTGGAGATTGAATTTCTGGCTCCCGATCTCGTGCAAGTTCAGTGGACCCCCGGAGTTGCGCCTGTTCCCTATGCGATTGCAAAATCAGAATGGGAACCTGTTGAAGTAACGTTTGAGGATAAGGAAGATTGCTGGATCATCTATAGCTCTGCGCTCAGAGTGATTGTTTATCAAGATGCTAGCCTGGAAATCCAGGATAGGAATGGACAGGTTGTAAGAAAAGAGCGATTGCCTCAGCAAGCAACCATTTTGCATTCCAAAGAACCTAATGAAGAAGTGGGTTGGATACACGAAGCAGAACTGCGACCCGAAGAACAAATTTATGGTTTGGGAGAACGTGCTGCACCGCTCAATCTAAGAACTCCTTCTCAAAGAGGTCAATCCAGAACTTACCGGATGTGGAATTATGATCCGGGCGGATACTATAGCTCAGGAACCGATCCCCTTTACATGAGTATTCCGGTTTACCTGGGGCTGCATTCACAGGGCAACTATCTCGTCTTCTATGAAAACTCGTATCCAGCAACAATTAGCTTTGAAGAAACGGCAACAGCTAACTTTGAAGGCGGGGCACTGCGCTATTACGTAGCTGTGGGTTCTCTGCCTCACCTGCTGGAGCGGTACACTGAATTAACAGGCCGTCCTCCTTTGCCGCCGCGCTGGGCATTTGGCTACCATCAATCGCGCTGGGGATACGAATGGGAATCTGTCTTACGCAAAACGGCAAATCAGTTTGTAACGCATAACCTACCGATCGCTGCCATGCATCTGGATATTGATTGTCTGGATGGTTTTCGTGCCTTTACCATTGATCCCGATCGCTTTCCAACCATGGCAGAATTCGCGCAGGAATTAGCTGAACGGGGAACTCGTTTAGTCACCATTATTAATCCTGGTGTCAAAGCAAGCCGTGACAATCGCCTGTTTCAGGAGGGACGAGAACAGAAAGTGTTTTGCACCCAGCCCGACGGAGAACCTGTGCTGGCTCCAGTCTGGGCGGGAACCTGTGCCTTCCCTGATTTTACAAATCCACAAGCAAGACACTGGTGGAGCCGCCAGTATCAATATTTGCTGGATTTAGGCATTGCCGGATTCTGGCATGACATGAATGAGCCAGTCACCTTTGCATTGTGGGGGGAGCCCTCACTGCCAGTACGATCGACTCATCATGCTATGGAAGGGCGAGGTGGAACGCATCAGGAGGCGCACAATCTCTATGGCTTCCTACAAGCGCGAGCAGGTTACGAGGCTCTGCGAACCTATCGACCTGAGCAGCGTCCGTTTATTGTGACGCGATCGGGCTGGGCAGGAATTCAGCGGTATGCCTGGTCCTGGAGCGGCGATATCGAAAGTAGCTGGCAGGCATTACGCCAAACCATTCCCATGATCCTGAATCTGGGTTTATCGGGAATGCCCTACAGTGGACCGGATATCGGTGGTTTTCAGGGCAACCCATCCGCAGAACTCTACATTCGCTGGTTTCAAACGGCTGTATTTTTCCCGTTTTGCCGCACCCATTCTGCCAACAGCGTTAAACATCGCACTCCCTGGAGTTTTGGAGAGCCAGCGCTCAGTATTGTTCGAGAGTTGCTAAAGCTGCGAGAATGCTTGATCCCTTACTTCTATACGCTGGCATGGCAAACTAGCCAAACAGGACATCCTCTGGTGAGACCCGTATTTTGGGCTGATCCAACCGATCCAGAACTGCAAACGATTGAAGATGCGTTTTTGCTGGGCGATGCGCTGCTGGTTTGTCCGATTGTCTACCAGAATACAGAGACTCGAACGATTCGGCTTCCGAAAGGACATTGGTACCACTTCTGGACGGATGCGATCGAAGCAGGCGCAAACGAAATTCAATTGCATGGTTCACTGAATCAAGTACCGCTTCTGGTAAAAGCAGGCAGTCTCCTGCCAATGGTCGAGAATCAGCGGCTTGTTCTGCACCTTTATTCTTCTGTAAAAGGAACTTGTGAAGGAGAAGTGTACAGTGACGCTGGTGACGGATATGGAGAAGGGCGAGTCGATCGATTTTATTTAACTCGTCATGCTGCTGGTTTTGAACTCGTTCGACAGCAGGAGGGGCAGTATCCTTTTCCCTATCAGGGTTTTCGGATTTGCTTGCATGGGAGCAGGATTCACGGGGTTCAATCGAATGATGCTGCGATTGCCTGCGACGAAAATTGTTTTGAAGTAAATTATTTCGATCGGATTCAGATACAAATCGATGAAGCCTTACAGACAGCTGAAACCTCATCATCACTTATTCATCGTTAAACAGAGCCAGGAGCAAACTTAGATGAACCAGCAGCAAGTTCAGGCTTCAACTTATGCATCGCATTTAGATGCACATTCAGATTCGCAAAACCAGCAGATTCCTCAACCCCCTAAGGGAGCGGAACAATTGAAATGGCTCGGTCCCAGCTTTATCTGGATGCTCTCTGCTGCGGGTTCTGGCGAACTCTTATTTACACCGCGAATTGCTGCCCTGTACGGCTATGCACTGCTGTGGGCACTCCTGGCAGCCGTAATTCTCAAGTGGTTTATTAATCGCGAAGTGGGACGCTTTACCATTTGCACAGGCTCCACAATTTTAGAAGGATTCAAACAGCTTCCGGGACCCAAAAACTGGGCAGTCTGGCTCATTCTTGTGCCCCAGTTTGCGGTTGCAATTTCCACAGTCGCCGGAATGGCAGGCGCAGCAGCTACAGCACTGATCTTAGTGACAGGCGGAACAGTTCAACTTTGGACGGTCATCATTATTTTGGTGACAGCGACGATCGTGTTTTTGGGACAGTACAACGTGGTTGAGAAATTCTCCTCGTATGTGGGAATTGCCCGTACGCTTGCGATCGTGACGGCTGCAATTTTTGTCTTTCCCAATGTCCGCGCGTTAGCTGCTGGTTTATTACCGCAGATTCCTCAGGACGTGCAGTATCAGGAAGTCTTGCCCTGGTTAGGCTTTATGCTGGCAGGCGCAGCCGGAATGATGTGGTACTCCTACTGGGTCGATGCGCGAGGTTACGGAGCAACTGCACTGAAGCAGGAACAGCCCCTTGAAGTAAAGCAGCTTGACTTAGAGCAACAGCAGCGATTGCAGGGGTGGATCAAGCTCATGACCTTCGCTAATACGCTAGCAGTGGTCGGGGCATTGTTGGCTGCACTGGCTTTTTTGATTCTAGGCGGTGAGTTGCTGCGCCCACAGGGGCTTGTGCCTCAAGAGAACCAGGTGGCAGAAACGCTGGGCAATCTGCTGGGCAATATTTGGGGTCCGTTTGGCTTCTGGTTCATGATTGCGATCGTCTTTATTACCTTTTGCAGTACCACGCTCTCAGTGCAGGATGGGTTTGGACGCATGTTTGCCGATGGCACGCAGATTCTTTTGCAAGGGTTTGGTGTGCGCCAGGGTCGCTGGACGAATGAGAAGTTTCTGCGGAAATTCTACATTGCCGTTTTGCTGGCAATTTTACCGATCGCTGTTTACCTTCTCTTTGGTCAACCCGTTGGATTGTTGCAGACGGCTGGAGCGATCGAAGCCGCCCATATTCCCGTCGTTGCTGGCTTAACGCTCTTTCTCAATCGCCGGATGCTGTCTCGCAAGCTACGTCCCTCCGGGTTAACCTTCTGGGGAACCGTGCTGGCAGGGGCATTTTTTGCAGTGTTTGCCGTGATTTATTTGCTGCAACTGGTGGGAGTGCTAGGGAGTTCTGGCGGCAGTTAACGAGGGAGGGAAGATAAACCGTGCTGGATTGGATCACAAACACGATCGCCGCTCTAAACTACTGGGGAATCGCCCTGCTGATGTTGCTGGAGAACCTTTTTCCGCCCATTCCTTCAGAAGTGATCATGCCGCTGGCAGGATTTACAGTGACGCAAGGCAAGCTGAATTTTGTGGGTGTAATCATCGCAGGAACGATCGGTTCAATTCTGGGTGCAATTCCCTGGTACGCCCTTGGGAAGCAAGTCGGTGAAAAACGTTTACGTCGGTGGATCGATCGGCACGGTCAATGGTTAACGCTATCGGGCAAAGATATTGATCAGTCTAAACAGTGGTTTAACAAGTACGGCGGCGCGGTTGTTTTGTTTGGTCGTCTGGTTCCGGGAATTCGAACTCTGATTTCTGTGCCTGCTGGATTCGAAGAAATGCCCTGGCTCAAGTTTTTGCTCTATTCCACGATCGGAACAATTTGCTGGAATGTTCTACTAACTTATGCTGGCTTCTTGTTAGGACAAAACTATCATCTAATTGAGAAGTATCTGGGTCCAATTTCTACGATCGTGCTAATTGGCTTACTCCTGTTCTTCGGCATTTGGCTTATAAAACGCAAAAAGAAGAAAAAAGGGCAAAGACGATAGCAAGAATCCGTTGAAGTAATGTAACAAAGCGAAAATAGAGTGAGGTAAAGCC
This sequence comes from Leptolyngbya sp. GB1-A1, assembly GCF_039962475.1. Lineage (NCBI taxonomy): Bacteria > Bacillati > Cyanobacteriota > Cyanophyceae > Leptolyngbyales > Leptolyngbyaceae > Leptolyngbya > Leptolyngbya sp. GB1-A1. The sequence goes on from NZ_JAMPLI010000054.1 coordinate 17,780, forward strand.
GTGACACAAACTGAAAAAACTAGCTTCAAAAAGCCTCAAGCGACAAAGCCTGTTTGTAATCGGATTGCAATTGTGTTTGACTTTGATGATACGCTTGCACCGGATACTTTTGATGAGCTAATTAAAAGATTAGGATTAGATATCAACGAGTTTCGCCAACAGCACTATGAACCCTTGAAAGATGCCGGATGGGATCACGTCGCAGCCCGCTTTTATTGCTTAATTCAGGAATCGAAGCAGCGTAAAAAGAAAATCACAAAGGATGACTTGATTCAGTTTGGGCAGGAGCTTCAGCCTTTTCAGGGTGTGAGAGAGATGTTCGATCGCTTGCAGCAAAGGGTGCAGGACCTTAACCCCCAGGTCGAACTGGAGTTTTATATTATCACGGGCGGATTTGCTGAGGTCGTTCGGAACACCTGCATCGCCTCATACTTCAAGAAAATTTGGGGCTGCGAGTTTCATTATGCGAAGAACGGTGAAATTGAATTTCTTAAACGCAGTATCAGCCATACTGAGAAAACTCGTTATTTGATGCACATTGCCAGTGGAGCAGAGCAGGTTGACGGCGACGGACGATCGTTTGCTTACCGTGACGCATCAGAAGATCAACTTCACGTTCCACTTTCTCAAATGATTTATGTAGGTGATGGGGCATCGGATGTTCCCTGCTTTTCAGTACTTAATGATGAAGGCGGTATTGTGATTGGAGTTTACAAAGGAGATACCGCAGCCAAGTGGGATCAGCACATCGAAGTGACGGAAAGCCAGCGAGTCACGAATCTTGCTTCCGCCGATTATCAGGCAGAATCAGAACTAATGCGCTCACTCACCTTAGCCGTTGAAAGCCTTTGCAAGCAAATTTCTCTACGGCAGCTTAGTGCAGGCGAGTAGGAGCAGACTCAGATGCACCTGAACCAACTAAAATTGAGAGTATGGTTGAGTTTGACTGTTATTGTTTTTCTGCTTCTACTTGTTGTTTATCTCATACTTCCCGCATTGTTTCTGGCACTACAAGTTCCTTCTTTTGTCTTAGGTTATCAGGGTTTGATTTTTCGATGGCGAAATGATACAGCCGGTTCAAGCTTTCAGTTTAATCTCACCGTCTTATTCATCCTCGCAGCTATTCTTGGGTTAGCAATAACGCTGTTCAGAACGAGAAGAATTTGAGATTGTTCAAGTTCAATAAAATTAGTTCAACGCATTCAGTGCATTTAATCTAGGATAGGCGAGAACCGTAACGCATTAAGTCCTGGAAGCCTAAAGCCCGTGCTACGCTAACGCATTCTACAAAGACTGAATTACTTACAGTTTATAAAAATAGAAATTGAGCGATCGAGCCATGAACAAGTATCTGTGGCGACGAATAAAATACTTCCTACTCGCTTTGGCAGGCTTTCTACTCGCACTGCTGGTTTGGGGTGTAATAGAACCCTACTCCCTCGATCGCGAAGTTGTCACTGCCGAAATTCCGTGGCTACCGCAATCCTGGCAAGGAAAGAAAATTGCGGTTGTTTCAGATTTTCAGATCGGGATGTGGATGGCAAATACCAGAACCATTGCACAGTCAATTGATCAGATCATTGCCGAGCGTCCAGCGGCTGCCTTAATTGCGGGTGATTTTGTGTATAAGCCCGGAGACAGTTCAACGCCGGAACTCGATCAGGTCATTCAACTCGTTCGCCCCTTGGTTGCCGCTCAAATTCCGACTTATGCCGTTTTAGGAAATCATGATTATGATGCGCCAACAGAGGCAGCAGGACAACAACGAGCAACTCGAATTCAGCAAGCATTAGAGTCAATCGGGATTCGAGTGCTGCAAAATGAGGCGATTGTCCTTCCGAACACCGAGCAAGCAACTGAAAATAACAGGCTTTATCTGGTTGGAATTGGAGCCCATTTACCAAAGCAGTCTCAGCCGCAACAGGCGATCGCTCAAGTTTCCAGCACCGCAGCACGCTTTGTCTTGATGCACAATCCTGCCTCTTTTGCAGAACTTCCTGCTGGCACAGCCCCGATCGCAGTTGCAGGGCATACGCACGGCGGGCAGATTCGGATTCCATTCCTGGCAGAATGGTCGTGGATGACCCTTGTAGAAGATCAGCCGAGCTGGTCATGGCTCTCCCAAATCAGGGGAGATATCGTGCGCGTGTCTGGTTGGATTCCAGGCTATGGCAATGCCGGTAATCGTCTTTATATTAATCGCGGGATTGGTTTTAGCCATTTACCGATTCGCTTTAATTGCCCCCCTGAACTCACCATGTTCACCTTGCAAGCCAAGACATAACCGACAGAATTCAATCGTGTCCCTGAAGTAACTACGATGACTCGCCACAATTCCCCTTTCCATGGTTTAAAGCAACCCACACGACGAGCCGCATTCCATCCCTGGATGGAAAAATTTGCCCGATTTGGCTACGCCGCAAAGGGAATTGTGTACTTTATAGTCGGATTGCTAGCAACACAGGCAGCACTGACCACAGGCGGCAAAATAACCGATACTGTAGGCGCATTGGCAACGATCGTGAATCAACCTTTCGGTAAATTTCTGCTGGTTTTAATTGCGATCGGCTTGGTGGGTTATGTACTCTGGCGCATTATTCAAGCTGTTTTCGATCCTGATCATCCAAAGGAAGAAACGAGTGCAAAACGAATGGTGCAGCGCATGGGCTATGGATTTAGCGCGATCGCCTACAGCAGTTTAACGTGGACAGCCGTAGAACTCATTACAGGCACTGCCAATACCAACGGCAATATAACTGAGGATTGGACGGCCCGTTTTATGGTTCATCCCCTGGGGAGAGGATTGGTTGGATTAGCAGGACTAATCGTGATCGGGGTGGGAATTTCATACCTTTACCGAGCCTACAAAGCTGACTTCCAACGCCGTCTTCAATTAAATCACGTGAGCAGAGCCAAACAGGAATGGGCAAAAAGATTGGGACAGCTTGGTATCGCAGCCCGCGGAATTGTCTTTGAAATAATTGGGCTTTTTCTAGTTCTAGCTGCGCTTCATTCCAATGCGAATGAAGTCAGAGGGTTGGGTGGCGCCTTAGCAACATTAGCTCAGCAACCCTTTGGTCCCTGGATTTTAGGCACTGTTGCATTAGGATTAATTGCTTACAGCATTTATTGTTTAATTGAGGCAGGATATCGGCGTATTACTTAGCCTTAGTAGAAAGTCAGCATTAAGAATCTAATAAAAAGATAGGAGAAGCAAGGTATGAAAACCCGTCCCAGCCGAATATTAACCAAAGTCATAATTGCCATAACAACGCTAATCGTATGTTATATATTAGGCGCATTTGTACTGCGAATGAAAAATTTGGTTAGCTCAGTTCAAGAACAACCAGTTCAGGAACAAGAAGTAGAAGCAAATTAGACATTGTGGAGAAATTGAATAGACTCAGTTAATTAGCTTTGTGATTTGAATTTGATAATTGAGCTTTTATGTTGTTGAATCTCAATCGATAGACAGAGATGAATTCTATCCTTGTCTTTTATTCTTGATAATAAGCATTTATCCCATTGCAAATGTCAGGCTGTAAGAGAATCAGCTCTCACAAATTCATATTATTCAATTCAACCTGATAAATGGGTCATCAGAGGCTTTTATTATGAAGCATCGAAACAACTGGCACTCAATTATCGCTGCTACTATTTTGCTTCCTTTGGGTTTGTCTTACTTCTCTAGATTTGACGCTGTTGCAAATGCTGCTACAGCAAATGCTATTAGCTCCTATAGCGCTCAGTTTCTAGCTCAAGAGAGTTTATCCCAACTTCAACCTGAAGTACAAATTTCTCAAAGCCCGAACACTTGTTACCAGGTTGCTGCTGAAAACGGAATGTACGTGCGCGAAGAACCCACTGTTTATAGCGAGGCGATCGGTATTCTTAATCCTGGACAGAACATTACGCTCGCATCAGGAAACACAGTCAATCAGCTTTCTGTTTTAGCTTCAACAGAAGACTATATCTGGACTGATTGGCTTACGATTGGACCCTTTGGCACAGAAAATTGGATGCCGATTTCAGCTCCAATTCGAGGATACGTATGGGCAGATTGGTTAGCTCCCTGCTAAATCAATTGGTTCAATCTATCGCTACGTTTGACTACTTTGTTTTTGTAGATCAACTGTTGAATTTAAGGAGTTTAATTATGTTGCAGAATCGCATGAGCATGAAAAATATTGTAGTTGCAGGAACTCTTGCAGGAAGTGCTTTGGCTAGCCTTGCTGCATTGTTCGCTCCGCCCAAAGCAGTTGCTGCTCCTCTAAATCCTTGCCCTGGCATTTACTACGAGGAGCCTTTCAACAGCACACGCATTTCTCCCCAGGGTTGCCCACCGAACGTGGCTGCTCAAGAATTAAGCCAGATCGAAGCACAAACTCCCGCAGCACTGCCAAGCCGCACCATTCCGTTTGGGGGAGTACCCGCTCCCCTACAGCCACCGCTTCCTGAGAATCGAGAGAACCCTGTTGCAGCGATCGGGTTAGCAAATAACTCCTTTGATGTGAGAGTAACCAACAATACCAATGCTGTGGTTGCTTATGAAGTTCCTGGTTACACCCAGCGTCGCTTTATTCAGGGAGGGCAGGAAGTCACGCTGCAGGCTATTCCCACCCCTGCTACCATTACCTTTGCTCGCCAGGACAATGGTTTTGTAGAAGTATTGCCTGTAGCGGCTTCAGAACCCGGACTGTTAGCCGTGCAGTTAGATGAAGACGCAAGTCCGCTTGATGCCAATCAGGGAGTGTTGCGAATTCAATCCAATGGGCAGGTTTTTCTGGATTAGTTCCTGATGTTTAACCATAAGCAACAAGCAATCGTTGTCAAAGCAGTGAATTCCTTCAGGTTGAATTCTTCCAGTAGTTGACTCCATAGCCAAGCTCTTTTCTGAAGGAGAATCAAGATGAAAAGCTCAAACTTGTTGAAGTTTATCAGTGCGGGTGTTGTAGCATGCACCGCTGCCATTGCCCCATTATCACTGCCTACTCAAGCACAGGCTGCAACGACTACAGCTCCAGTCATTGAGCGTGAAGGCGCGTATGAAGATGATGGTTTCGATTGGGGCTGGCTGGGTCTATTCGGCCTAATTGGTTTGTTTGGTTTAGCAGGCAAGAGCAGCCGTCACAATACAACAACCATCCAACGGGAAGAAGCACCCACCTATCGCGACCCCAATTCAACAGGGTACTAGCAATCGGCAGTCAAGGAAGTTGGTTTCGAGGGAAGCGGGGAGCGGAAACCCGGAAGGATTACGAGGTCAAACAGCTTCCGTGTCTCAACATCCCCGCATTTTTTTATAGGAGGTGGAGCTTTGACACTGGCACGATGGCTAGGGTTATTCGTAATCATTGCCTCTCTCTACATCCTGTGGCAAATCCGCATGGTTGCATTCCTCTTTCTTGCCGCAGTTGTGATTGCTACAACATTAAACCGATTGGTAAGACGATTCAAACAATCTCATGTCAAACGAACTTATGCAATTCTGTTGTCCATCAGCATCATTCTCGCTCTATCTGGTATCTTAATCGCGTTGGTGCTCGTTCGATTCATCAATCAGTTCGATCAACTTCTGAGTTTAATTCGGCTCTCGATTAGCCAGTTGCAGTACTGGAGCTATGAGTTTCAATCCAGAATTCCAGACGGAATGATGACAAATCTTCCCAGTCTGGCCAGTTTTACCCAGCAGCTACAGACTGCTGTAAGCTGGATCATCACAAGTATTTACCTTTTCTTGTCAAATTCACTGACTCTAATTCTAAACATATTACTTGTTTTTGTATTGTCAATCATGCTGCTTGCAAATCCGCAGCGATATCGACAGGGGCTAGTTTATATTTTTCCTGCCTTTTATCGTCAACGTGCTGATGAAATTTTATCTAAATGCGAAGTAAGGCTGGTGCATTATGTGGCAGAAATCACGTTAAGTATGGTTTTTGTTGGCGTTACTTCCACGATCGGATTACTGGTACTAAAAGTTCCTCTTCCAGTCGTAAATGGATTACTGGCTGGATTGTCTGCTTTTATTCCTTATGTCGGTGCGATCGCCAGTGCCATTCCCCCAATCCTACTAGCATTGCTCGATGAACCCTGGAAAGCTGGAGCTGTTCTTTTCCTGTATTTCATCATTCAGCAAGTAGAAGGAAGTTTTGTGACATCGCTCGTGATGCAGCACCAGGTTGACCTTCTTCCAGCCACAACACTAGCATTATTGACCGCTTTTGGGATCTTCTTTGGTCCTTTAGGTTTACTGCTAGGATTACCGATTTTAGTAATTGCTCAAACATGGCTGGAAGAAGCAGTTGTACACGACATTCTCGACCCCTGGAAAAGCCAATAGAAGTGACCCTAACTTCCAACATTAGGCAGACGTACCTAACTTCACGGTTCGATAACGTGATAGCTAGAAAAGCTACTTTAATGAAAGTGGGTAAACAACCGATGCAAACTAACTTAGAGATAAAATCGCCAAGTAACCATCTTGAGCGAATTGCTACGATTTTACGAATTACTGGATGGTCAAGCTTTGTGATTCAGATTGCGCTTGCGGCGATTTCCAGTGTACTGTTGATATTAGCTATTTCTGGACGGACTTTTAATCAAGCGATCGTCGCCCCGCCTGGAATTCCCGGTGCCGCCGTCACGACAACTCAAGCCACAACGCCTGGCTTAGGAGCTGGCATGTTCTGGGCAGTGTGCAGTGTTTTGGTACTAATGTTTGGAATTTATCTTGCATTTCGGCTGATTCGATTTGGTAAACGACTTCGCAATCCTGACCCTGCAATTCATCCTCATAGACTAAAAGTTATGCAGGTTGTGCGGTTGGCAATTATTACAGGATTTGTAGGAATGCTGCTGGCAATTCTGGGAACCGGAACGACGCTTGCAGTGCTTTTAGCAAAATCAGTGGCTCAACCGCAAGGAGTGGCAATATATGACCCAAACCGAATTATCCGATCGCTAGACGTATTTGTTGCCGCAGCAAATACAACTGGAATAACGGCTCATTTCGTAGGTGCAGTTATCTCATCGGGCGTGTATAACTGGCTGCATCGTCCCTCAGATCCGGTTTAACCTGCTATGGCATCAGCAATGGTGCAGCATACCCGATCGCGTTCATCGCAAAAGCCCAGAAGCGGCTTTCTCGCTCTTCTGGCAGTTCTTCCTTTAACCCATTCAGAACGACCCCGCCTGCCAGAAATGCGAACAAAACTTTGGTAGCTACGCTCCACGCCGTATTCGCTGCCTGGGAAAGCTCTGTTCCACCTCAGGGGGTGACAGCGAGGGAGAAGGGTAAGGCTGGTAGCAGACAGAGACGATCTGAAGCCGAAAAAATAGGGTGAATCCGATAGAATCACCCCAAATTCCAAAAGAAGCCGAAAAAATAGGGTGAATCCGATAGAATCACCCCAAATTCCAAAAAATGTTGCCTTCATTCTATCAGGCTTGTCTACAAGCGCAACTGAGTTCAATTCAATTCATTACCCTGAAGATGCTGGTCGCCCTTTTGCAGCGGGAACGGCATGTCAGTATCGAGCGGTTGGCTACCTTATTTGCCCAACCGATTCAATTTGAAAGCCGCCGACGGAACCTGCAACGATTCCTGCAACTACCGCAACTGAATCTCAAAGCCTTGTGGTTTCCGATTATCAAACATTGGCTGAAGCAGCATTTTCATCGGGGGCAAAGCGTGTATCTGGTGATTGACCGCACCGCATGGCAACATCATAATTTGTTGGTGATTAGCCTCGTCTACCAAAAGCGAACCATTCCTGTATTTTGGTCTCTGCTTGACCATTGCGGCTCAAGCTCATTGTCTGAGCAACAAGCCGTTTTCCGCCCCGTGCTTGCCCTTATGCGACGCTATCGATGCATTGTTCTCGAAGATCGGGAGTTTCACAGCGTTGCCCTTGCGGATTGGCTGCGTCAACAAAGAGTGGGATTCGTGCTGCGCCTTGCCCAAAAACACCACGGTCAAGTCTCATCCGGACGCTGAATTTGAACGTCTCGACGAGTTACTTCAGTTTCCGGGCATCGCTTGCTTTGAGGTGCAGGTGCAGGTGATGCAACAGCAGGGGTTCGGTTGCTTCAATCTCGTCACCCGATGGAAACGAGTTTACCGCCAGTCGAAAGCCAATCAAGTCTGGTATCCGTTGACCAACCTTAACGATCTCGAAACTGCCCTCGAAAGTGACGCCAAACGGTGGTCGATTGAGCCGATGTTTCGCGATTTCAAAACGGGTGGCTACAACCTGGAAAGCTGTCGTGCTACGGGTCAACGGTTTCTCGCTTTAGTGCTGTTAGTTGCCATTGCCTACACCCTCACAATTGAACAGGGCAAGCACATTCGTTGCAAGCAGGTTCAGCATTACATTGGACGAGTGCCAGAACCAAATCGACGGCAACAACGGCACAGTGATTTCTGGATAGGACTGTATGGACAGCTCTGGATGGGTTCGATGGATTTATGGGCGAATTGGGCTGAGCAACTCATGCGCCTCAAGCCACAAAAACGCTGCTTTTTCCAACGAGGGCTACGGGCATTGTCCTTGATTCAGTCTACCTTGTAGCTTCTCTGTCACCCCATGATGCTCTCACCTTTGAATTACTGGTTTGGACTGAAACGCCCAATCGTCAATTCCTGCTCAAAAGCGATCTAAACTTTCTGATTTTTGAAGCATTTCAACGATGGCAGATCGAAATTCCGTTTTCCCAACGCGACTTGCATCTGCGTTCTGTTCAAGTTGCACCTGCACTGAGAGAAACTTTGAGCCAGCTCTCGTCCCTGTTCCCCAATGGCTTTGAAAATTCGCAATGAGCGAAAGCCTTACCGATCGCTATAGGGATTGACCAGTGAATTGGATCGTTGGTGACGGTGGTGATCAAATTGTTAGTATTGTCTTTGATCCAGCGTCTCTAAGACAGCTTGATATCGTTCTTCTATCATTTGTCGATCCCACTCCTCTGACAATCCCTGCTGGCTGCCTCGTAGAATCATTTCTGCATGATGACGCAAAGCACGCTTTTGTTCTGGCGTTTCCGCATGGTATGCGATGAGAGCGATCGCATCTAACAGGTGCGACATAACTGCTGAATCGGATTGGCCATACTGGCGAATCGGGCTAAAGGCGCAATCAAACAAGTATTCTAGCTTTACGG
>NZ_JAMPLI010000055.1:0-26680 GCF_039962475.1 Leptolyngbya sp. GB1-A1
GTAGCTGATGATTTCGCCGGGGAATCGATATCGAGAGTACATGGGCAAGCAGGCGCGAACGAAGTTAGAGCAGTACGGATTATTCTACTTTCTGCTTAAGTTGACAATACCGTTCGAGTTGAAATTGAAGCGTATGGCGACTAAGGCTAAGGGCGGTTTCGAGAACCTGCGTTGTTCCGGTCTACCACACTCTTCCTAAAATACAAGCGTTGTTTATTGTTCCAATGCTACCTAAACCCGGAAATGAGAAAAAGCCGCCAATTAATGAAGTCAAGTTTGGGCAACTGGTTATGCATAAATCTGATGCTCTTTTCCAGAGGAAGTAGAGGAAATCTTCAGAAATTTTAAACCCTCATAAGCCGGAATATAAAAGCTTTCCAAGAAATGGTACCTGAGCGGGTACTACAAGAATCTAAAGGGTATGGCTGAGAATTGAATCATTCATGAAATCAGACTAGCAAGCTGCATAACGAACAGAATTTTGGTTTCACGCTAGGACAACCATTTTGTATTCGCTCGATTTGACGGGATGCTTGAATCGCTCAAAATTGATGGAGGACAATAGATTGAACTCATCCGACAACCGCAATACCCCTGCTTCGGGCAGTAGGACAGTTCCTCTAGCATTTCGACTGAGCGATCGCCCCAAAGCTGGTAGGTTTTCAGTTTTAGCGCTGACGCAGATCGACCAGCCCGTTCCGGTAGACGGGACTCCAGCCGCTCCGCTTCCAGAAGAACTTGAGATTACCGCAGTGGCGCTGACGCTGGCTGATGGATCTGGCGCAGCAGAATTGGGGCTGAGGATTCCGCTGGCAGGTGGCAGCATCCCGCTTAAACTCAAGCTTGCCCAAACTTCCACCGAACAAAGCCAGATCTGGGACATAGCTGCAAATCAATCCGCAACCTTTGATATTTATGCGATCGCAAATAACGCTGAGCTGCCAGCTCCACAGTCCTGGAGATTAAACCTAGATGCCATTAGCGATGCAGAAAGTCTCATTAAAATCAATGCGAATCTGAATTGGTCAGTGACTCGCGAAGATAACGGGGCACTGAATCAATCCGCAACGCTAGAAACACAGCTCAATGCCCCATTTCTACAGCAGCCGCTAAGCTGGAACTTTGCTGCCACGAATACGCCTGCTTCCGGTCAAATCAGTTTTTCAGAGTTTACGCGCGCAGAAGACCAGCTCAAATTTTCGGTTGACTCCGTTTTTCAGATTCTAGACACATCGCTCCCTTTTGTTTTGAGTGATAAACTTGCGGCGAATTTACTGATCGGCTTGAAAGACGGCAAGATTGGGCTGCGTCTCGAAACCGGAATTGCCGAAAAACTAATCATTGATCTGGGTTCACCGCTGGCACAGCTCACGCTAACAAAAATTAGTTTGGTGCTGGACTCGTTGCAGGGACTGGCTGTCTCTCATTCGGGCACAGAAACCGCTGCTGAACTAGCACTCGATATATTTGCCTTTGCGCCTGCCGACGATAAATTTATCAATAACCTCTGGTTTAATGATGCTGCGATCGATAGCCCATCCCCGGTCTTCGATCATCTGTTGAAATTATCCTCTGCCACAATTCCGGCACTGCCCCAGCTCATTTTCTGGCAGGACAAATTTCCAAGAATCCGCAAAGAATTGCTGGCTGCCCTAGGCGCAGAACTGAATCAGCTTATTGTCAATGAAAAGCGCAAGCTGCAAGCCTTTACGGGAGATTTGCTGGGAACTGTGCTGCCCTGTCGAGTTCGGTTTCAAAAACCTAAGGCAGGGGAGCTTAACATCAATCAAAGCGAGGCAAGCTGGACGTTACAGGTGCCGCTCACTGTTCTGGCAGAGGGGACAGATAGCCAAAAGACACCGATTTTTCGGGCAACCGGGCAATTCGGCTTCAATCTGCCAGTCAATCCGATCGATCGTAATTATCTCGATATCCAAACCGGCGCATTTGCGGCAGAGAAAACCGTTGATCTGGAAGTAACAGAAACGATCGTTTCCAGCCTATCAGATCTGATTTCGCTTTCGATTCCGCAAGGTTCGGTGTTTCGCTTTTATACCGATCCGCGCCGTCCACAGTTTGAGTGGCAGGTTGAGGCATCCCGCAAAAAGACGCCCTACAAAATTGCAATTCGCATTCCAGCATCCCAGTCTAAAGACCTGAACCGCGCCGAACCCGATCGGTTTACCTTCGAGATGTCAGAATTTGCGCTGCGATCGGGTGGTTTTGATCTGAAGGGGGCTGTGCGTGTGGAAAGTGTGCCGCTGCTGGGCGACAAAACCGGGTTCAGTCAGCCGCTTGCTGTTAAAGAAGTGCAGGGTAGTTCCTCGAATGGAACCCAACCGCCCAAAATTGGTGAAATTGCTTTCCGGCAGAGTCGTCTGGTGGCAGGGAGTTTGCAGGCATCGACCCAGCTCACCTATTTTGATGATGCGATCGTTACCTTTACGCTGCTGGTTTCTCAGAATGAAGTCAACAGAAAGCTTGCTGTTGTAGGCAGCGTCGAGATTTCAGCACTAGCCGAGTTTCATGTCGATGCGCTGTTCGCCACATTTCAGATCGATGTTTTGCACCTTCAAGTGACATACAGCACGGGTAAATGGAGCAGTACAGGAGCGACATCGGGACGAATTAAATTTCTGCCACCGCAGGGACGATCAGCAGGTGAGATGGGCGAATTGGCAGCGCTGTTTAAGGGCATTACGGCTGAATTTGAATCGTTAAACCCGGTGGAACTGGGAGCTATCAATTTAAGAATTACCTTTCCGCCCCAGCAGTTTGAGTTTGCCAGCATTTTTGCGATCGATTTGCGTGGCATTCAGATCAACCAGGGAGCGGGCGGCTTTGGTTTACTGGGAGACATTACGCTCCAGCGTTTGCCCGGTGTCGATACACAGCTCACCTTTGGCGGAATTACTCTGAAGCCGCAAGGTCGGGGACAGATTCCCACGTTCGACGTTGCCATGATTGGTGCCAGCTTTAAAGTTGCAGGCGGCTTTGAAATTGACGGGGCACTTGCTCGCATTAAGGACGATCGTGAAACCGGGTTTGGCGGTGCGGTGCGCGTTAAAACCGAGGCGCTAAGTTTGAATGGACTGGTGAAACTGACCTTTGCCAGAACCCTCAGCGGGGAAGCAGTTCCAACGCTGGCAGTTTATCTGGAAACGGAAGTCGATATTTCCCTGTTCGCCGGATTCTTCCTGCGGAGTCTGGGGGTGGGTCTGGGCGTGAATCAGGCATTGGACGGACTTCAGGATAAAACCCTGCCGTTGCCTCAGCGCATCAATCGATTTGTCAACGATCCAAAGGGCTTGCCTGACCCACAGCGACTGGCATCCTGGGTGCCAAACCCACCTGCTCGATCGTCCCAGGCAATTAACTGGATGCTTGTGGCATCAGGCTTGATTACCTACGGCAGATTGCCATCCAACCAGGAACACCCGCTGGCGGGCGGTATTCTGCTGGCGATCGATCAGGATTTAGACATCGTGGCAGGTGTCAATCTCTGGCTGTTCACCACACTCGAACAAACCGAACAAACGGCATTTATTCGCAATCCAGCAGCAAGAGGGGCGATCGCCATTTCTCCGCGCGAGCAGCAGGTGTATGGGCTGTTTCGGACGCTAAAAAATCCCAAGTTAAGCGATCGGGCACCGCAGCTTCTGGGTCAGGTTCTGAGCGCGATCCAAACGTCGCTAATGTTCGTGGCCGATCGGAATGGCTTTTTGTATGAAATCGGCTGGCCCTGGGAAACCAAAATTCAGTATGAGCTGGGTCCGCTGCGCGGCGAGCTGCTGTCCGGTTATCGATTTGGCATCTATCGGGGTGTGATCAGCTTTGGACTCAACTATGCGGTGCGCGTTGTGCTGAATGCCCAGGCGGAGATTGGCTTTAACACCCGATTCGGTGGGGCGGGCGCGTCGCTGAGTGTCTATGGTGAAGGCTATTTTCGCTGCTCGTTTATCGGTGCATTAACTTCCAGTTTCACGCCCTATCTGCTGGGCAAGGTGCAGATCAAGGCGATCGTCGAGGTCAAAGTATCTGCCTATGCAGAATTTTCCGCTAAGATATTTGGCAAAAAAATTACGCTGCTAAAAATCAACTTTAGTGCCGCCCTCAAGATCTCGATTTCGGCATCGCTGACGGCAGCCATGGAAGGAACCAGCATCGGTTTTGATGGCGTGGCTCAGGTGGCTGTGTCGATCGCAGGCTATCAGCTTTCGGGCAAAGTGCCGCTGCGCTACAACGAAGGAAGAATTAAGCAGGTGGAGGACAAGCTGGTTACGCTGCTGCCCCGTCCATCCGGAACCGAAGGGCGATCGATCATGGCGCGAGGGGGAAGGCTTACGACAGAGCCAGGTGAACCGTTCTGGAACTATCATTTCTGCTGGGTGGGAACGCAACTGCGCGTCTTGATTTTTCCCAGACCGGAGCAGGGCTATCCAGCGATCGATGAACTTCCCTCTTCTGTTGAGGCTCCCCGTTTTCGGATTAGGCTCGAACAGCCGGATAAATTCCAGGGATTTTTAGGCTCGGCGCGGCAAACGGATGGAATTTTGCAGGGCGATACGCTGACCTGGACTGAAAACCTGAATGAAGTCGTGATGTCCGCAGAGGAGATTCGTGCCAATCGCGATCCGTCTGATCCGATCGAGAATTATCAGGATATTGAGGATTTGCAGGTTCGCAATTTCCTGGCATCTCTGTCTAACTCCCAGCAGAATCACGATCGGGCCCCAACGCAGCGCCGGGAAGTGATTGACATCCGCACACAAAATCCCGCAAGCGCAAATGTCGATGACGAAACGGCTGGAATTACTCGTGAAGGCGTGTATTCGCCTAATTTCAAACCCGATTATCAGGATGACAGTTACGACCGTAAGCTGCACGACGCCTGTACCCTCGATACAACCCAGAATCCACGCAGCATAGCCAGCCAGGAAACCGACGCCGGACTCTCGCCGGAACTGCTGGTGGCAGAATCGCTGTCGCTGATCAAAGACACCAAAGCACAACCGGGTGTGAAAGCGCCTGATTACACGATCGCCGCCCATCTCAATCTGGTTCTCGTCTTTGACGCACCCGAAGGCGTTGACCCAACCGATGTAGACGCTGATCCGGTAGGCAGAGTGCTGGATTTGAACAGCCTCCTAGTTCAGGAGAAATCGATGTCGCTGCGGTCTGCTATTAACGATTCAGCCAGGGAATACGATTTGATTCCGGGAGTCTATTTCCAGTCGAAATCGGAGATTTGCCTCACCTGGACATTTAAGTATGAAGATGAAGATCTGAGCAAAAACAACGGCTCGAATAATGGTTTAGATAATGATTCAAGTAACGATTTAGATATCGATTTAGATAGTAATTTAGATAACAGTGAGAATAATCGCTCAAACGGCTTAGAAGAAACACGGATTAGCGAGGCATATCGGGATCTCGATCGCTTTGTCGTCACGCGCACCATCTTGCAGCGACCTACCCAAACGAGTATCACCGAAGTTCGTCCTGCCTGGCTTCAAAGTGGCTCTGACTCCAATACAGCCTGGATTCGCCCACAATATCAGTTCGTTGACGATTTCTCTGGACAGGCAGATGCACCCCAGGACGGCGATCTGGTGCGCTATGTCGTAGAGGCAAGGACACTGAACGATCGCGTTTTAACCCGCTGCATTATCAACGTCGTTCGACAGACGATCGAACCGCTTCAGCCGCCCAGTCAATCCCTCGCACTGCACCGCCTTCAGTTTGCCAGCAACCGCACCTATGAGCCGGGCAAAATTGAGATTGCCATTGCCGAAACAGAGCAGGATTTAACCCCGCAGCAGCTCAGACTTCGCTATCGGCTGATTCCGGCTTCAACGGTGGGCGATTACGGTTTTGAAGTGAATCCGGGCGTACAAACTCAGTGGAGTGATGCCATTCCGGGACAGCAGAAGGTTCTGAATGGGATTGATGTACGCTTTGCCGATGCCGCCCAAAGTCGCCCGATGCCCTGGGACGAAGTGCAAGAATTCACTGTTGATGCCAATCGCTGGCAACCGCTCGTAGTTCAGGAATCGAATCAGGTAGAACCAACGCTGCTGGGCTATCGGCTGGAGCTTGAGGAAAACGAATTCTGGCAGAAAATTAATTCACTCACGCCGGGAATGGCAGTAGAACTGTTTGTCGGACGCGAAGATTGGCAGGCTGGACAGATTAGCCGATCGCCCCTGGTTCGCTGTCGCCATGCAGTTCAGTTGCCTACCATTCAGACAATTCCGGACGCATCCGCTTCAGACTCTAGAGAGGCAGACCTGACCGAAAATCAGGACACTGCCGCTAACGTCAATTATTTCGGCAAAGGCAATACGGTAAACGCGATCGAGAAACTGCCGACGATTGCCCCTGAAACCAGCTATCTCGATCCGAGTTTTGTGCAGGTCTGGGCAAATTACCCACCTCAAGAATTAAAAGATTCACAGACCGACGAATCACAAATAGACGGATCACAAACAGACGCACAGCCTCAATTACCCATCACGCTACAGCTCCTCTGGCGGCACGACCTATCTTGTCGCGGCGGCGCAAATGCCTTTTGTCCGATCGTCGATTCCGCGACGCAAGCTCCTGTTTTTGCCCCTGTAACGGGCTATCGAATTTATCGAGCCGATGCCTACTCGCCCATTGAATATATTCGGGATGATGCTCAAAAGACACTTCTGGCGAAACCCGAATTAACTGTAAGGGCAGTGCCAGAGTTAATGTACAAATCACAGCCAGGAACGATCGAAGTTTCAGCGAAGGGAATGGGGCAGGAGATTCTAGCAGACTGGCAGCAGGCAGGCACAAAAATCGAAAATTTATGGGCTTCGGGAACCACTGCAACTGATCCGAATAATTTAATTCCCCTTGAAAAAAGCTATGCGGCTGCTCCAATCTGGCTATTTGAGCCAATCCAGGAACTGCTTGAAACGATCAGGACAGAACTCGATCGCGACAAGGCTGGACATCGCTACATTCTCAAGTTCCGCTATCCGCTGGAGGACAGAAGCCCCGATGCGGTTTCACGGGATGGAGAAACGCTGAGACAGCGAATCGAAAAGCTGATTGCAACACTTGATCCGAAGCAAGATCCGTTTGGCTGGTGGGCGCTGGAATCGCTGGGGTTAAGCTGCGAATGCATTTTTGAAGACGCTGAAGGTTACCCGATCGACGCAAAAAATCTGATCGATCGCCTGCGCGAAGCCCTGCCACCGCAAACCGCGTTCCCCCTCAGTCTTGTCCTATTCCTGGCAGAGGATGGCGTTACCTTCCTCAATGTATTCCGCATTCTCTGTGCCTCAATCCCCCCTGCATTTCAAGATATGTTTGGCTTTGGTACGGCTCTGGGACTGCGGCTGATGGGTCGAAAGGATCGGGCGGATGTTGTGCCCCTGGACAGTCTGGATAGTAAAGATATCCCTGAAGCAGATAGGGAACTGTTAACGGGACTGTTAACGGGATGGTTGAAGCAAATCAGAACCCGCTGGAGTCCATCAACGGGCGAATCAGGTAAAGTCAGCGTTTATCAATTTGTGCCGAGCCGCACAGTAGAAAAAACCGATCGCACAGCCGCAGCACAGCGCAGTCTACCGATCGACTCCGAGGAAGGCTTAATCCGCTATGAGCTGCCAGTTCCCGATCGCTGGGCACACCAGTATGCGATCGCGCTGCAAATCATTCGTCGCTATGACCTGTTGTGGAGCCATTTGCAGCCCCAGTCTGTCGGATTAGAGGCGCAGCCCGTTGGATCAGAGACGCAGCGCATTCCCTACCGTCAGCTCAAGCATACACAGGTTGATCGATCGCAGCCGCTCGTGTCCCAAACCCTGGTGGCCTTGCCGATGGTCGGCGGCATTCAAAGCATTGTTTTTGTGCATCCGGCAGCATTTGCCGCAACAGCCTCCGCAGTGAATGCGGTTCACGGACAGTATTCAGGACAGCGGGTATTTTTGCAACGCCGGATCAAGGAACGGCAGAAGATTCTGCAAATTTATCAAAATCAGGAGGCATTTCCGGTTGAGTGGGATCGCTACCAGGTCTGGCTGAATCTGCCCCACGACGATCGCCCCGACAGCTTTGAAACGATCGTGCCCGGTCCTCAAGTGCTGCGAGACGAAACTGGAAAGTGGAACACGCTGGCGCTTGACCCGATGCAGGGAACAGAATCCGGCATTTACGCCGCCGATCGCTATGTGTTTCCTGATCTGCCGGGATACTACGAGTATCAGGTCGGGGTGTACAGTACGGCAGGGCGTGTGTGCAGTCCGATTACCCAAACTGAATTTGTGACACCGCTCTATGACCAGGCAACCAGTCCCCCGGGCGATCGTCCTGCTCTGGAACAGCCGCGCCAGCAGCCCCGCTCCGTAGACTGTCGCGATGTTGTGTTTGACCCGCAGCAGAACCGTTTCCAGCTCAAGATTCGGCTGATTCATGCCCGCTACCATTTGCGCGATGAAATCAGTCCTCTGTGGGTAAATGCGGAAGAACGGCTTGCCTTGGGGGGTCAGGAAATGCGCTACGGTAGCCTGCCCGATCTGTATCTCAACTATCAGCTTTATCTGCGCGTCAACCCCAACGAGAAAACTGCAAATCCCGTTTTGCTGCCCCTCGCCGAAATCAGACCACCGCTGGGTAAAGCTGCCAGAGCAATGAAAGACGAATCGGAAGTGCGGGATGCGTTTGTGGCTCAAGCCCAGGCTGCGGGAGTGGTGATTCAGCTTGAGAATGACGGTGATACACCCGAAGCCGTACTGCCCGTTTCCCAGGCAGAAGTCGATCGCGAGATTGAGCGCTTGGCACAGGGCGAACTCTATTTCGATTTAACCCTGGCACTACGGGGAGAAGCGTCTGCTAAACTGCTGTCCGACATTCGCGCCTATGTGCTGCAAGACACCGATATAGATGCCCAGCGACAGCGCAGCCGTAACCTAATTTATCTGGCAGTGGCGCGGGAAGGGATCTGGTCAGATATTCAGCCGATTGAATAGAAGGAGAACGATCGTGACGGTTAATCCCCAGGTTCAGCAAATTCAGATTCGATTGCTCCTGCCGCTGTACGGAGACGGGGCACAAATAGACGCCATTCTGGAACGGGCGGACGGACAGCCGTTTAACCTTCTGCCAATTCGCTACCGTGAAAATCCTGCGACAGCCAGCAGCGACAGCCAGTGGTACTGCCAATATACCGATCGCATTACAGTTCGCGTTCAGATTCAGCTAAACGGGCAAATCCGGCAATGGGAACCGCAGGAAATTGTTTACACAAAAGAGAAGCCGCTGGCGCTGGGATTGGGGCGATCGGGCACAGAGCCGCTTTTCTTTCTGATCCAGGGAATTTTGCTGATTCCGATCGTGCCTGAAATGCAAGTAGACGATTCGCCCCTACAGTCGCTCTGGATTACCGGAGATGCAGCAGCCGTTCAATTTCTGCTGTTCCACCCCACAGGACTGCATCTAGCAGGAACTTTGCCCGCACCGTTTTATGCCTCTGGTCAGCAGCAGCTTACGGTTTTGCGCGTACCGCAGACGCCCCTGGAAGACGAGATTCGATCGGATGATCCGCTGGCGCAAGCCTTTCCTGACCTGAATCTGGAACAGCAGCGGTTCTGGTCACTTCAGGCGCTAGAGCTACCCCAATTTACAGAATTGGAAAACCATTCGGCGATCGAACAGGTGAAGGATTGGGCAAATTATTTGGAACAGTTTCGTCTACCCGAAGATCGAAAGCTGCAAACCTTTGTTGATAATATTGAGTGTCAGGCTGGGGAAAACTGTATTGTTCAGATTTTTCAGCTCAATCAGATTCAGCCCGATCAGATTCAGTCGAATCAAAACAACGGTGAACTCAAAACAATTTACTGGATCGGCAAATTTATTAATACAAGAATATCGATCGGCGGCAGTGATGTTGCGGAAGCCAGTTTTCAGCCGCAGTTCCTCACCGGACAGCTCCAGCAAGGGCGCTCGGGACAGTGGACGGGACTTCAGGTACAGTTTGAAACATCGCGCAGTGGGGCGACCGTTCCGGATATTCAGCTTTCGCTGATGCGGCTGTCTACAATTCTGTCAGGTAATGGCGTTCTGCAAACTCCTGGCAAAGACAAGACGGGCAAAGACAGGACGACAATCAAAATTACGGTGATCGATCGCAGTGCCGATTTTACGAACGAGTTTGGACTGTTTCAGGTCGATGATGCAGAGGGGCGGGTAGATGGTTTGCTGCCTGGAGATGCGGGCTATGCGGCAGCGGCTCTTGCGGATACTCGTCGATTGCTGCTGCTCAGTGCGAATCAGTCTGAAGTCACACAAACGCTCACTGCTGGAATGTTTGTCGGCAGCTATCTGATTCAGAATGATACAGCCGCAGGGTTTCTCGCCCGTAATCGGGCAAACGACCCAAACCGGGTGCCGCTGGCTTTCTTCTCGGTCGCTGCCAATCCAGACGGTCAAGTTCACGCGCAATGGAACGAAACCGATGGACTCATTCAGCTTGCCTGGGAAGATAGTTTGAACGGCGGCGATCGCGATTTTGACGATCTGGTTATTACCCTAGCTGGCGCAGAATCCGTTCAGGGCAGCGTGGAATTTCGGCTTGCGGAAACCCCGATGCAGGCGATCGCAATTCCCAGCAGAGCGCTCCCACTCAAAGTTCCTGAAGAAATTTCCGTCTATCGTTCCTGGATGTGTACCGAGACGGGCTGGCTGGCGATCGACAGTACCGCCCCTGAAGCCAACATTGACCCAGAGCAGGTGACGCAGGGAGCCGTTTTCGGCACGATCGATCTCAATAAGTTATATGACCGCCTGCAAATTAGCTCTGGCAGTACGGACACTTCAGTTCAGGCACAGACCTTAGCGCAGAGTTGCGTCGCAGTCCGGTGGCAGCCAAACCAGCTCAGTCTGGAAATCAGCAAGCCTTTGCTGACGCTGATTAGTCCGCCCGTCTGGTTTCAGGATGCGGATAATCCTACTTCAGCACAAACGCCGTTCATCCTGCCGACGCTCACCAGTCCCTCCGACGAAACCGACCCTGAGCAAATTCTGCGAGCCAGACTGCTGCCTGCTGTCTTTGTTTCTGCTGCCGTCGTCAAGCCACAATCTCAAGGACGACTGCCCATCAGTGCGATTGTCCAATTTGAGCAGCTGACGTTTCAGTTTAAGCTGAAGCATGGAATTGTGGCAGATAAACCGCAGCCCCTATTTGCAATCAATCCTACGCTGCAAATTGAACTAGACCAGTCCGATCGACTGGCGGCAATTCGGCAGCAGTTTGAGATGCAAAAACGCCCCTTGTCT
Source organism: Leptolyngbya sp. GB1-A1 (assembly GCF_039962475.1). NCBI lineage: Bacteria > Bacillati > Cyanobacteriota > Cyanophyceae > Leptolyngbyales > Leptolyngbyaceae > Leptolyngbya > Leptolyngbya sp. GB1-A1. Next base: position 11,317 of record NZ_JAMPLI010000055.1, read on the forward strand.
CGACAGGTTGATGTAATCGTGAAGCAAGCCGATCGCCTCTGGCTGCTGATCGATCGAACCAGCCGCAGATCCTATTGGATACGCAAAGAAAACGCTCAGGAGAACGAAGTCGTACCGTTTCAGCTCAACATCTATCAGCCGCTGTTGAATACAGACGAGAATCTGGCAGTGGAACTCGACGCAGAAAAGGCTGAACGTTTGCAAGATTTGTTCGTTGATCAGCAAATAATTCTTTCTCAAAATCTCAGCGTCATCAAGGGAAAGGAACCACAGACCTGGATGGTGTTCGATCGGGACGAACGACGATCCTATCTGGTAGAACAAACTGTTGATCAGTTCAGCGTTTATCCGATTCCGAGCCAGCAGCTTCTAGCATGGAATCAGTTTGCCAGCAATGCGGCAGTTCAGACGCGCAACTATCCGCTGGTTCAGAGCTTTCCTGTGCCGTCGGGCAATAATCAGCAAGGCTTTCTAGACAGCAATCGCGGCTTACTGCCCTGTCAACCTGCAACGGTCAACGAATCGATCGGCATTCGGTTCTCAGCAGGATTACCCGCCTATTCGGTGGAAAATTGGCAGCTTGTCACTCCGCTGATTACGACCCGCTATTTCCTGCCAACGTTACCCGGTATTGAGCTAGATCTGAACGCCCAGCCGATTCAATGGCTCTACCGCCACAGCGTTCCTGTTCTCGATGAAGCCTATGCTGAAGTGAGCGAAATTCCAGCAGACCCGATCGCCAACAGCGGCAACGTGGAGGGGCGAGATTTTACCCGCATTCGCGGCACAGAAGCCTTCCGTTTGCTGCCCGCAGAATTGCCGCGTCAGACGCAGGGCTGGTTGCACAAAACAAATGCCAATCCAGATGGAGCCGTTGAAATTCAGTTCAACGCGGACGATGCCCAGACGATCGCTGGACTGGCGGGACCATCGCCCCAACTTGATTTCACGATCGCTAATCAGCAATCTATCACCCTCAGCCGCAGCGAAAATACAGGCGGCGTCACCTTTCCCCTCCAGGTTGAAGTCACCCCCACTGGATCGCTGCCCGACTTTACTGTCACCGTGGGCAAAGATGCCGCCCCGTATGAGATCAGCAGCAGCGGGCAACCCCTGATCGCCACCTTTGCCGAAGATTTGCAGCGAATTGTGACGCTGGACGGCAGTGGCCAGGTGCAGGAAGAACCGATCGGGGCATTTGTGACACAGCGACAGCCCCAGCAAGACCCACAGCGATTCTACACCGGGAGTTTTGAGCTACTGCCCCAGATCCATCTCGATCTGATCAGCGTGCAGCTCGGCGAATTTTCTGCTGAAGTTCTAACCGATACCTATGCACAGCGCTGGATGCTGCATGACGGCAAGGGCGGCTGGGCAAAACTGAAGGGATTTGCACTGTATCCGCTGCGCCTCCAGCAATTTACGGAAGAAAACAATCAGTTTACGATCGTCCTGCAAGCCGTCTGGCTCCACACGACACCTCAGCCAAACCAAGCCGTTAAGCCTAGCCGATCGGGGGCAGGGGTGACACTGACAGCAAAAGGGAATCTCGACAACTGGGAACTCACGCTGGCAGGCGCGATCGACTGGCGATTTCCCCTGGCGGAGGAGAGCGATCGCTCTGTGCAGTTGGCACGGTTGCAGGCAAACATCCCGTCTCAATCGTTAACCGATCCAACGCTACAGCTAGAACAAACCGAACTCACGATCGCCCATCCCATCGGATTAATTCAGCTCACTGAGACGATCGGCAGAATTGAAGACGCGGGGCAATGCAAAGTCACGGCGCAGTCGAGTTCAACCGATTTTGAGTATAGCCTCTCAGAAACCGCTATCGAAGCGGAGCAGGAGCCGTCGCCGCTGCAAAACTATCGCTTCAGGTGGTACGGTTCAAAGACGCTATCCGCCCCGCCAGCGAGTAACGTAACTTTCCTGGAGCCGACCATTCGCGACGGTGTGCTACAAGTGGCTGACTCAAAGGGAGCAAGCATCAGCATTGTGCGGGATGGCAGTTTTGCCAACGAGTTTGGCTTATTCCAGGTGGATAATGCGGAGGGACAAATTAACGGCTTGTCTCCGGGGAATTCGGGCTACGCCAGAGCTGCCCTGGAACGAAGATTGGTCACGGTTAAACCGGATCAAAATCAGGCACAGGTGACGCTGCCGCAGAATAGCCAGATTGCGCTTTATTTAATCCAGAACGATAGCGCCGAGAATTTCCTCAGCCAAAATCCAGAGAACGACCGCAATAAAACTCCCACTGCTTTCTTCTCAATCCTTGCCGCCAATCCAGATCGTCAGGAACACGTCCGCTGGAAATCCGAGGACAATACAATCATTGCGGGCTGGGAAGATATTTTGGACGGCGGCGATCGCGATTTTGATGATTTGATTGCAACGCTAGTTTTCCTGCCCAATCCAATTGTGCTGTCCTGGGAACTGACCTTTGAGGCAGAGACATGGCATTTCCAGGTGGGCAGCGATATGGCAGACCCGATCGCTCTGTCCCTCGATGCCTACCGCATCAGCCCGCAGAAATTTATTTTTGCTCCCGATGTTCTTGATAGTTCGGCGACAGCCTCCCCTGATTCCCTGCCTCCGATCGCGACGAACTCCTGGTTTGAACGCGCCGAAGCCGATCGCGGTTTAGTGGCTGCCGAATTTAATCTGACTCAGGCAACTGCCCCTGCCCTCAGTGCCCTGGTTGCCGATCTACAGCTCCGATTGTGGGATCGTTTGCAGGACACAGCGGCACCCGTCTCCGATCGCACCCGTCTGATTGCCCGTTTAAAACTTGATTTAATCCGAGACCAGAACGCCATTTTTGCGGAAATGAGCGGTGTACTGGCGCTAGACAATGCGATCCGATTTGTCGATGCGTTGGGCGACTGCGCTCACTGGGTAAAACTATACTTCGATCGCGCCCAGATTCCGATCGCAATATTTCTGGCGTTTCTGGCGGGCAAAGGTTCAGGTTCTCCTTTCCCGATTGCAGGCATTGCCGCCCATACCTTTCAGCTCGGCAACGGTAAAACCTTTCAGTGGCAGTCTCCGCAAACGATTCGACTGACGACCGTAGAGCGATTTGCCAAAACGTTTTTACCCGACTTGCCTGGCTCTGCCCCAGATACCCTCGATACCGCTGAGAACGGGGAAACAGCCCTGGCGATCGAAGCCGGAGCAGTATTTGAACTGTCTGGACAAACGATAACTGCTGCTTCAAATCAAGGCACGGATGCCGATCTCAATGATTCGCTGGTGCAGCTTTTTGTGCGGCAGCAATCCCAGTCGATCGCCAACCCGTCATCCTTTGTGGTGCGTTTGCCGCTGGTGACGCTGAAATCACCTGAAATTCCGGAGCGTCTGCCCGTTATCCGGCTGCAAGAAACCAATTCCGATGGAGTCTACCAAATCTATGAGACGCGGATCGATCGCCAACCGCTGATTCCGCCCTTGACTGCACCCGCGCCATTTCGATCGCCGGACATTCTGAAGCGAACCCTTCAGGCACAGTGGCTGGATTCTGGCTATCTAGGGCAGCTACTTGCACCGGAACTGGGACAGTCTGCCGATTTGCAGCCCGCATTCCTGAATGAGCAAAACCAGATCACGCTAAAACTGCCCTCTACGCTGGGCGATCTGGAGTGGCTGCGGGAATCTACTCTGGGGGAGAACTTGACTGCAGCGACGCTGATTACCGCCTATGCCCTGAATCAGGCTGTTCCTGAGATCGATCAGCCGGTGCGCTTCGAGTATCCTTTTAGCGTTAGCGAACGCAGTGCTTCTGATGCGGCTGCAACAGAAAACTTTCAGCTCATCAGCTTTATTAACGGGAATCTTCAGCAAATTGCCCAGGAAGAAACCTCCAATCAAGACCCGCTGCAATGGGGACGGGCACGACTTCAAGAAAAACGACGCTATGATGCTTCGATCGTTCTACAGGCATTTAAGAGTCCAGTCCTGATTCCGCGATCGTTTGAGGCACTGCGAGAAACGCTGGCCAACTTTTCCCAATGGAGCCTTGATTTGCCCGCTCGGACAGACGCTCCCTATGGGGAAGATCTGGATTCGCGCTGCCAGTTGCCCACAGTTAGCCGGTCTGAGTCACAAACTGGACAGTCTGAGCCAAAAACAATTCAGCGACAGCTCCAGTCCGATGCACGTCTGGGCATGATGGTGTTTGATGCTGCGCCTCAGCGTCCTACAATGGAATCCCGTCTCAAGTCTGCTGCTGCTACGCGATTTCGACTTGCCCCCACTGCGGGAAATGCGGCAGATGCGGGTAAACTGCGCCCGGCTCAAACTCCGACAGCGGATGCAAAGGGACTTTTCGCAATCCAGAAATGGGACGAGGTGGCATTTGTGCAATCAACCCGCGAGCCGAATCGCCCGAATGTCTCGCCCGCCTATCCTGCCGTTAATCCCGGCACAGTCGGACAGCATCCTTCATTTGACCACACCCTGTTGCAGGCGATCGCTTCTGCGGACAATGAGATTTCCCCTGTGACTTCCCCTGTGACTCCCCTGCTGCCGCCCCTGGTAGATGTGGTTGCATGGGCTTGCCGTCCTGGAGAAATGACGCGATCGCTCTGGTCGTTGAATCGTCTTAGCGTCAGCATAGAGGCGCAGCAGCAAATTCAGCAGATTGCCACCAGCCATTTCACCTCGGTTAATTTACGCCGTCCCCGTGCCGTTGCCGCACCGGATGAGCAGGTTCAGCTAGAGGTTGTGCAGCGCTACCAGGTGTTCAATCAAAAATTTAATTACGCCAAGCTACGGCTAACGCAGGTCATGGGCATAACGGCGAAGCCTGAGCCTCAGCAGGTGTATGGTGTTTTAGCCAATAAAAATCATTTCTTCCAATCGGCACCCTCGCGGACTGAAGCAACCAATCCTGCCCTGCTGTCCTATAAGTTAAGTGGCAGTCAGAAGCAGCTTGAAGCAATCAGTCTTTATTTTGTTGCCGATCGAGCCTTTGCGCCGCGCCAATTTGATTCTGCGACAAGTACACAGCAGCTCAGTAAAACCGTGCTGTTCTGGACAAAAGAAGGGCAAGCACCGAACACGCTGCCCGACACCCAAGCTACGATTCTGATCGAAGATCTGCCCAATCCCACGGATTCAAATAGTCAATGGCAGCAGCTTGAACCGTCCCAGGATACCTACGTTCTCAACATTACGAATACAACGCTGAACACGACAGGGAATTTGGAGCAGGCAATTGAGGCACAAATTCCCTCCGATGGTGCGACATCCTATCTGGTTCTTGCCCAGTATCAGGCAACTGTTACAGGAACAGGTTCGCCAACCTGGAATAAAACGACCGATCTGTTTGTGCTGCCGATCGGCTTTGTCAATCAGAACAGCCAAATTCTGTCGCCCAAGTCCAGCGTTGCCCTGCTAGCGGTACCGTCTGCCAAGGAGGAAGCGAATCCGACAACTCTACTGAGCTATGGTCGATTGAGTAATGATGATTTCTCGCCTATCCGGGTCGCAGCTAGTGACGATCGGCGCGTAGAGTGGGTGCGTCAAGCAAACCTGCAAACCCTCGATCGAACCAGCCAAACTGGTACGGGAAACAGTAACACCGTCTATGATCTGATTTTCTATGGCTCTGGCGGCGAACTAATCCCATCAAGGGTGATTTCTGATAAACCAAAAATCCGCTGATCTATGGAACTTGGTTGTGTCGCAAGTGCGCCGAGAAAGCTCGGCTTTGTCTATCAGGTGAAAGTCCTGATTCTGGAAGCCTTGGCAAGGCACCAGATACCGAGTGTTGCGTGAACGTTGGTAACAGCGTTGACGAAGCGTACACAGGGAAGTGATGGGCCGCAATGCAGCAGCGTGAAGGGATCGAGCCCCGCAATCAACCAAAGCTGTGGATGCCGACCTGGTTTGCGACAGGGAAGGCAATACCCAATGAGCCAATTGCCAAGGTTCAGGAGGGTCCACCGGGGTCTCGCGACCGTGGCACGTCACAAAGGCAAAGTCGGGAACTCGGGAGATCCCAAGCAGTCCCCAGTCGTCTGCCCAATGGAAGGCAGTTGCACCGTCTGAACCAGCCTTACATTTGGTCCGAGGATTTGTGCGGGGAAAGCTGAAGAACTATCGCAACGCACTGCTGCGGGCACAGCGAGAATTTCCAGAGCTTCAGTTGCACTCTGCCGTCACACAGCTAGAACAGGCGATCGCGCCAATTGATATCACAGAGACGATCGACTCTTTACGAGGGCTGGAAGGAAGTGGTAGTGCTGCCTACTTTGGCAGTTTTAATGCCCTGATTCGGACCGAAGGCTTTCAGTTTACCCACCGCAATCGCCGTCCTCCCACTGACCCTGTGAATGCGCTGCTGAGTCTCGGCTATGCACTGCTGCGCCATGATGTGCAGAGTGCCGTGAATCTGGTGGGCTTTGACCCCTATCTAGGCTATTTGCATACCCAGCGCTATGGAAGACCCTCTCTAGCCCTGGACTTGATGGAAGAGTTTCGTCCTCTGGTCGTGGATGCGATCGTCCTTAGTGCCATTAATCGACGCATACTGTCTCCTGAAGCCTTTGTAAATGAACCCTTGAGTAGTGCTGTCTCCCTCACCTCTGATGGGCTTCGGGCTTTCCTGCGGCTCTACGAACAGAAGAAGCAGTCCAAATTCAAGCACCCTGTCCTGCAAACTCAATGCACCTATCAAGAAGCCTTTGAAATTCAAGCACGGCTCGTGGCAAAGTACCTGATAGGCGAAACCGAAAAGTATCCTCCACTGGTGCTGAAGTAGGAAACTATGTTTGTAGTCATTAGCTATGACATTCCAGACGATAAACGCCGAACCAAAATCCACAATATCCTCAAATCCTATGGACAGTGGATGCAATATAGTGTGTTTGAGTGTGATCTGAATGCGACCCAGTATGCCAAGCTACGTTCTCGTTTGGGTAAACTGATTAAGCCTCAGGAGGATAGCATTCGCTTCTATTTCCTGTGTAGCTGTTGTCAGGCTAAAGTAGAGCGAATTGGTGGAGAAGCTGTTCGGGATGAGACAATGTTCTTTGTGTAGTGCGCGGAGGGGTAGGTGTTTTTTAACTACCGTATTCAGAATGGCTGGAATAACTGATAGCACAAGGGTCTAGGGCACTTTCCAGAAAATTCATTCCGCGCATTGCTTGAAAAGCTTGCTGTACATAATGTTTAGGGTTTGGGTCAAGACAATGTTGCCGCTCTCACAGCGAGTAATGTTAGGATCTAAAGCAGATCCGCGCAGTCGAACCTTGAAAACTTCATATAGTCCTTATTTCAAGCTGCCGGCGTCATGATCATCTAGAAACCCTTTCAGGGATTGAAACAGAATAGAACCGCTTAAGACGTTTAACGCTTTTTCGTCATGATCATCTAGAAACCCTTTCAGGGATTGAAACTTTCTGCGAAGTATGCAAAGCAAAGTTTAGGCTGCGTCATGATCATCTAGAAACCCTTTCAGGGATTGAAACAGAACTACCCAGTGCGTAAACATTCGCAGGATAGCGGAGTCATGATCATCTAGAAACCCTTTCAGGGATTGAAACCCGATGATGAACGAGAGAATCAGCATTCTAAGCGTGTCATGATCATCTAGAAACCCTTTCAGGGATTGAAACCAGAGAAGAGAATCAATCAAACACTTACCCAGAAGTCATGATCATCTAGAAACCCTTTCAGGGATTGAAACCTCTGGAAGGAGATGAGCAGACACTTTGAAGGCAGCGTCATGATCATCTAGAAACCCTTTCAGGGATTGAAACGCTTCTTTGTAGGTGACTGGCGCGACATCCCCCGTCATGATCATCTAGAAACCCTTTCAGGGATTGAAACAAGGTGAATTCTTTCCCTTGGGAATGCCATTCCTGGTCATGATCATCTAGAAACCCTTTCAGGGATTGAAACAATTTCAATGGCAGCAGCAAGCGTGATTTCTCTGGGTCATGATCATCTAGAAACCCTGGTAATGCCCTAAAGAAGTGTGGGATAAGTCCCTAAATCTGCCCAAGACCAAGGAACATCGGTTAATTTAGCTCGTTGTGCTGCCGTCGTTTTCAACTGGGAATGCTGCCAGATCCAGTTAAAGTAGCTGAGCACCAATCGCACCGTCACCTTAGTTTGTTGCCACACCTTGCCAAACTTGTTCTGTCGTCGATGCCAACGTCCGGTTTGTTGTCGCAAAATGCCATTGGTGCGCTCGTTGCGTTGTGTCAATGTTTTACTAATGTAGTGGTCAACCTCTGTACCCAAGACCCGTTCATATCCTCCCCAACCGTCTGTATTCCACTCAAGACAAGCTGTCTTACCTTCGGTGCTGGCAACCAATTCCTCAATGAACTCGTCCGTGTGCTTGCCCACTCGGGCACTCAGAATCAAACCACTGTCTTTAGCAAGACTGATGCCAATCCAACAGTCCCCTGCTTCTAACTCTTGGTCGTGGCAGTGTTTCTGCTTTTTTCAACAAACGACCAAAACTCATCAGCACCAATCGATTCTGTATTCACATCGTTGAGTTCTTGATTATGCACCATCTGAGCTTTTTGGCTAGCTGCATCAATCACACTGACAACCGTTTCATATGCTAGTCCAGTAATCCGACTAATGCCACGTAAACTGCTGCCTTCGCTGTGAGCTTGTAGAACCACTCGAATCTCCTCAGAAGTGATTTGACGACGGTAGTACAGGGTATCGAACGTCTCAGTAAAGCTCTGTTGGCACATAGGACAAAAGTAGCGTTGGCTCCCTTTGCTTGTTTTGCCATGTCGGTGGGATTTTGGATGATTACAGAATGGACATTCCATTGCTCGAGCAAACACTCATTCTCTTCTTTGAGTTTACCATCCCACACTTCTATTTGGCATGACCTAGAAACGCTTGAGACAGACCATAGCTGCTCCATGTGGGTGCTCCTACAGTACCCGCACAAGAATGCAGAACAGAAGCCGATCGCCCTAACTTAAAGCGGTCGGCTGAGGCTACTGCTGCATTTGTGCCTAAGAGGGTTCTTATTCTGAAACTTTGTCCTTGAACAGTTTGCCAGCCGAGAATGCTGGAACCTTGATGGCAGGAATCGTCATCACTTCCCCAGTCTTGGGATTGCGTCCTTCCCGTTCCTGCCGCTGGCGTGGCTCAAAGGAGCCGAAGCCCACTAGCGTCACCTTATTGCCCTCTGATACGGCTTCCATAATCGAGTCAATCGCCGCCGTTAGAATTGCGTCCGCTTGCTTTTTGCTGACGCTGGCTTTCTCTGCAACCTTGTCTACAAGCTCACCTTTGTTCATGCGAAAGTCCGAACTCAACACTGGAATTGTAGTTCAAACAATCGAGGCTGAAATCCGCATTCTCTCGATCGTAACAATCCGAAACCCGCATTCTGCCGTTGAGCAGGCAATCTAAAGCGCATCATTTAGCTTGTCGCTGATGTCCTTCTGCATAGTGCGGCATGAATCGTCATGAAGCATCAGAGTTTGGATGTTCTTATGTCTGGCGAGCTTCTGCATCGCACTGACCATCAGTCAGGTTCAACGCCTCAACGATGCCGGAATACCAGATGCGGCGGGGAGACATCTTTTTGCTAATGCCAGCAGCGATCGCCGACTCACTAACCAGATTGTAGATTCCTTGCTCAAACCGAGTCATCCAGCCAGCCACAGTTCAAGCAGTCCCAATGCACCTGAACTGGATGGGTTGAACCAATCGGCATCTCACAGTTCGGACACCACCCTGTAAAAAGAGGATGGGTATCGAGTAACTCCAGTTGCTCTGTTAATGTACGTCTCCGGGTCTGCAAAACCAGTTCCCCGTTGTAATAAGCTGCCCCCTCTGGCTGCCATTGCTCCTCTGCATCAGAAGCTTGAGCAGTACCAAGCCCTTCTCCTTCGAGGGCGATCGCCACAAAATCAAGGCACTCCTCTGACGCTAAGCCAAAAGGATGCAGCGTGCAGCGGAGATGTGGATTATGAGTGTAAAACTCACAGGTCTGACACTGTGATGGGTAATAGGGAGCGGGGGAACTGGGCATTGGCTGATTCAGGCTTGGGTTATTTCTACTGTTCCCTGCACTCACACCCCAAACAACCCTTTTCCTGTTTGCAGTTCTGGGAAAGAATTCAACATTCCAACAACTAATTTTCCAGAACTCATAAGGAAAGAAGCTTAGGCAGTTAAGATTAGCCCAAACTCTCATTAATGCACAGATACTTTGTGCCGCCAATGAGGGGTATGGGTAGCAAAGCTGTTATGGAGTGCAAAGTAGCACTTTCATCCCCTGATCTGGCTTGTTAACATCGCTCAAACTCTGATTTTGTCGTTGAGCAACTATTGCTTTGGAGTCAGCAGTACAGACACTGAAGCGAGATGCTTGAGATGCTGAAATCCTTACTGCACTTACACTTTTTCTCCCACTTTGCACCCTGTGACAGCTTTGCTACCCATACCCCATCGTCGAGTACTCCACCTCTACCCCTCGTTCCTGCATCATTTCCTCCAAATCTCGCTAGCTGAGGGAGTAACGGCAATACCAGCGTACGTTCAGTAGGATGATCTCAGCCAAGAAATGCTGCCATTTGAACAGATTAGGAGTAGACATCAGAGAGGAAAGTGCCGTCCTGATTACCTTACCATTCGCTAGTTTTTGCGACACAACCCGTTATTCTAGGAAGAACCTTTACGAAGCAAGACTTAATCATGCCGAAGATCGTGCAATTTTATGAATTTGGCGAGGCAGATGTCCTCAAACTAGAAGACCATCCGTTGGCAGAACCTGGCGAAGGCGAAGTACGCCTTAAAGTCGAAGCCATTGGCTTAAATCGTGCTGAAGTGGGCTTTCGGGCAGGAAGATATCTAGAACTGCCGAAAACGTTTCCGTCAACGCTCGGTTATGAGGCATCGGGTGTGATCGATGCGATCGGGTCAGGGGTGACTGGCTTGCAAATCGGCGATCGCGTTAGCACGATTCCAGCGTTTTCAATGTTGAATTATGGCACCTACGGCGAAAGCGCGATCGTGCCTGCGACCGCCGTGGCTCATTACCCTGAAACACTCTCTCCCACCGAGGGTACTGCTATTTGGATGGCATACATCATGGCATACGGTCCACTCGTCGAATACGGGCAGGTAAAAGCAGACGATTTTGTGCTGATTACAGCCGCGAGTAGTAGTGTCGGATACTCAGCAATTCAGATTGCTAAAACTGCGGGAGCAGTGGCGATCGTCACCACTCGCAGCAACGCCAAAAAGCAAATGCTGCTCGATAAAGGCGTAGATCATGTCATTGTCACAAACGACGAAGATTTGGTCGATTGTGTCATGAAGATTACAAACGGTCACGGTGCTGATCTAATTTTTGATGCGGTTGCCGGATCATTGCTGGAAACCTTGGCGGCTGCGGCTGCACCAGGAGCCACCATTTTTATGTATGGAGCGTTAGATGACACCGCAGCAACTCCTTTTCCCTTATTTGCAGCCCTTCAGAAAGGACTGAAGGTTCAGGGCTATACTCTGTTTGAGATCACAACCAATCCCTTGAAATTAGAACATGCCAAACAATATATTTATGAGGGGCTAGAGACTAGAAAACTCGTACCCATTCTCGATCGGACTTTTACCCTCGATCAGATCGTGGAAGCACATCGATACATGGAATCGAATCAACAAAACGGCAAGATCACTATAACCGTTTCGTAAATCAAACCTTGAGGAAAATCATGATCAAGTACGTGTATTGCATTCGTAAACGGGCAGATCTCACCGACGAGGAATTTCATACTTATTGGAAAGGAAATCATGCGACCTTGATTCGGGGGCTAGCGAAAACGCTGAAGGCAAAGAAGTATATTCAGAGCGATAAACTGGATACCCCACTCAACGATGAGTTTGTAAAATCTCGTGGATTTGATTCACCTGCCTACGATGGTGTAACGGAGCTTTGGTGGGACAACCTAGATGACTTTCTCGCCAGTTTCAGTACACCTGAAGGCATTGAAGCGACAAAACAATTTGGCTCTTACGCTCTTTTGGTGATTTGAGACTTGGGGCACCCTGAAACCTAATTCTCTTGTCGAGGTAGGCAGCGATCGTACCCAATTTCACCAAAAGAGCGTAAGAGTCCGAAAAGCGTGAGACGCAACACTTGTACAACCTCACAAGTTGTCAAATACCGGCGCGGAAAGTCTTTTCTACAATACGGAGCTATTGAGTGTCTCCGGACAAACGTGACCACAAATAGCAGTGTCACAGATTTGATGATGTTTTTAGAGAAAGGTGAGTAGATTTTATGTGTTAGGACACATATAGCAAAAGGGCCCTGAACTAAGCGAAAATGAACAAACTAGGACTGGTGCTCTCGTCCGTTCTAATTCTTCTATCTGGTTGCTTTCCTGCCGTCGGCACTACTACCGAAGGGCAAATCACCTTCAATAACGGCAGTCCAGAACCGCTCAGTACACAAGTCTTTAACAACGATTTGGGCACAGGGGAAACTGATAATCGAATCGTTGTTGAACTGACAGTCGATAAAAGCTTGCTGTGGTCTGGGGATCAGTTTCGGACGGTTATCATCTCCGGTAGCAACGCAGATTGTTTTGCGAGAGACTATATTCGTGGAAAACTGATCAGTGAACTTCGAGGATACTGCAACTTTCCATCCGGCTCCTTCGAGGAGGTTGTTAATGGTAAGAAAATAGCGCAAATGATCAAAGTCAACTTTGATCCAACCGTCCTCGAAGGCGAGAAGGAAAGGGCAAATCGGGAAATTTTAGCCCGTTAGAGGGCTTACGAATAGAAACGTACCATCAGGCAATAGCAGCACAACGTTCCGCTTCACCCGCCGCTAGTAATCTTTCGTTGTTAACCAACCGTCTTGATACGGTCGGTGTGCAAGCGGATTGTTATGCCGTCGCTGCTACAGGACGGCTCATCACATAAACTGCATGGGTCTTATTGCCAAACTGTCGAGGTTCCGTCTTGCGGATCACCTCAAATCCCAAGCTTTTCCAAAACTGTAAGCCTAACTTATGGGCTTCAATCACAGACAATGACACTTGCTTGACTCCCTGTGCTGACACCCAGTTCTCAAAAGCTTGATAAAACGCTGAACCTAACCCTTGACCTCGTTGCTCAGGGCTCAACATCATCAACCCCAACCACCATGTCTGGTTATCTGGGTAGTGTCGAATCGATTCAATCATCCCGATCAGGTCATTCTGTGGATTGAACAACCCCAAAATATATTTGTCCTCAGTCGTTTTTCCATCTGGAAAAGCATTAAACTCGTCACGCGCTGCCGTCGATGAAAGCGGTTGACCATCGGTTAAAAGAGCAAACTCCGTGCATTGCTCGTAGAGGTTTTGCAATACTGCCGCATCCTCTAGTTTAAGGAGCTTTGCTAAATAACCAGAACGATTTAGAGTGAAACTTGTTGAGCTGTTCATACCTTAGTATTTGCGATCGCTCCTAACATAACTTACCCTTGCTATCCTGCTAGCAATTTCAAAAGCACTTTCTCACCAATAGTCTTGAGCATACTTGATCTTGAAAGCTCACAGATACCCACCAAACTAAGCATAGTCGGCATAACGACCAAGCTCAGGCGCGTGCGGTCACTGGTGGTCTACTCTGGAACGATGCCTGGCTGCACGTCGCCTGCAGCGTGGTTTATGGGGAGACGTGATGCATTTTCGTGCACTGTCTTCTGTTGTCGTCCCTATTAAACATTTCTTCCTTGCACGTACACCGTCGAAACAGGCTTCATCATCTTCCGTTCCACTTTGATGTCTTTAAATCCAGCCATTTCCAGAGAGTGTGCGAACCTTTCTCCCGCTTCAGTCGCATCATCTTCCGTAGCGCCAGGGATTCTGGGCTGGTGAACGAGGGCTATGATTCCTCCCGCGCGCAACTGCTCTCTTAGTCGGCTCAGCACGTCAGTCTTGTTATCCCAGAACTGAAAGTTATTAACAGCCAGAATCTTGTCAAATGGGTTGTCGAAGGACGGCAATTGCGATACCGAAGTGAGAACCAATCGCACTCTTCCAGCCGAAAGGGCGCGTTGATTTCTTTTTGAAGCTTGCCTGAACATCACTTCAGAATGATCGATACCCCAAATAACACCATAGATCACAATTTCACTCATCTTTTGGATCGTTACTCCAGGCCCGAAACCGATTTCCAGGACGCGGTCGGAGGGTTGCAGGTTAAGCAGGGAAATTGCCCACTCATTGCGTTCAAGATTTGATGGCCGATATGCCATGATGAAGCCAGTGATATTACCAAAAAATCCTGTGGGGCGGGCGAATTGTGCTACAACTCTCTCTACAAGGCTCATAAGATACCTCCCTAACCGTCTTGTCGCCAGAATACAGACATACAAGGCAAAGCGGTCTAACGGTTCGCTTGAGCGGTTGTAAATGACCTTCGCAAGCACCAGGACCTCCAACAATCCGCTCCAAGCGAATGTTCGACTGCAATCTACTGCACCGTGTAACCACCATCAATCACTAAATTATGTCCAGTAATGTAAGAAGCATCATCAGAACATAGCCAAACGACTGCTTTAGCGACCTCCTCCGGTTTTCCACCTCGTTTAAGTGGTACACTCGCTTCCATTTGCTGCAACGTGTCTTGGGGAACCTCGGCGAGTAAGTCGGTCAAAATTAGACCTGGACTAACGCAATTGATCCGAATTCCTTGCCCTCCGTATTCCATTGCTGCGGTTCGGGTTAGAGCAACTACACCTCCTTTGGCCGCGGTATAGCTAGCAAAATTAGGGACACCAATTACTCCACCACCTTGAGATGCCATATTGACGATCGCCCCACCTCCACTTTTGAGCATCGCCGGAATCTCGTATTTCATCGATAACCACACTGCCTTTAGGTTAACGTTCAATTCCAAGTCCCATCCTGTTTCCGATAGTTCAACGAGAGGAGTTGCTTTGCCAGCCCCAGCATTGTTGAACACACAATCAAGACGACTGTAAGCCTGCAAGGTTTGATTGATGAGTGCTTCAATATCTGCTGCCTTTGTAACATCAGTCTTGATGAAAAATCCCTCACCGCCAGCGGCTTCGACCTGCTGAACTGTTTCCTCGCCTTCGGACTCTCTGCGAGCCGCAACAACGACCTTCGCTCCTTGTCTAGCTAACTCGATTGCAGCCGCTCGACCGATTCCAGAGCTTCCACCTGTGACAATCGCAACCTTTCCACTCAGTCCAAGACTCATATTACTAGCTCCGGTTTACAACTGCCCTTATATCAATTTAATGTGATGCTGCATAGAATAGTGCTTCCAGAATAAAGTTGTAGGACGAAACCGACATCACTTGTTCCAACGTCAGTTGATCAAATAATTCTTGAACTCGTTC
>NZ_JAMPLI010000056.1:0-25462 GCF_039962475.1 Leptolyngbya sp. GB1-A1
TCGATTACACGAGTGCGTAAATCCGTTGAGTAAGCGACAGGCATTTCACCAACTTGATAGATTGTCCACTCGTTAGCTTAATAGAAAAGGGGCTAATTACCTAAAAACTGCTGTAACTGATAACTATCGTTTTAGCATCCGGGTCATCTCCACAGTAGAAAATACTGGGGCGATCGCCCTGGGAATCCTTTGTCTCTGAAGCGATAATTTCCGCGAGTGTAATGTTAAATGTCTCAACAACAGAAGCATTGGGTGCAAGATGCTGCACTCTCTTAGCCACAGAGACTGCTAAATTTGTCGCCAAGCCAATCGTCTGCCCAGGAGGGAGCTATCTTGTAACTATTGATTTGAACTGGGCAACATCATTGCGACTGCTTTTTCTAGCGCTTTAGGATCGCAAAGCAACTGCGCTGCCATTTGTTTCGCCTGTTCTCCTGGGTAAACTTCCTCAGTGCCATCAACTACAGCTTGGAGCGCATCACTGACCACCTCTTCCGGCGACACTTTCGGATTAGGATAAGACTTGCCCATGCCAATATCAATGGTTGCAGGCAAAACTGCAATCACCAGTGTTTTTTGCGCTGCTAGCTCCGCTCGCACTCCCTGAGTCAATGATAGGGCGGCGGCTTTGGATGCACTATAACTGCCATTAAAAGGCAGATTGACTCGCGCTACCATCGACACCATATTGACGATCGCGCCACCACCATTCTGTTTCAGCACAGGGGCAAACGCTCGACACATCATCAACGTTCCGAAGTAGTTCACCTCAATTTCCATTCGGGCATGAGAGAGATCAGGTGTAGCAATTAACCCTTGGTTAAAACCAACTCCTGCATTGTTGATCAGCAGCGTAACATCCTGGCATTGCATGGCTGCCTGATGAACTGATTGTTCATCTGTAATATCAAGGGCAATCGGAATAACTAGCTCGGGATGGTTCGTTACCAGTGACTCCAATGCTTCTGGGTTCCGAGCACCCGCATAAATTTTGGCAGCTCCTTGCGATCGCAGTGCTTGCACATAATATTGGCCCAGTCCTCCATTTGCCCCAGTGACAAGGGCAACAGAATTTGTAATGTCCATACGGTTCTCTCAGTGCTGATTAGCCTACAAAATTCCGCCATTTACCTGAATGTCTGTCTGTTCACCTAACGCGCCTCCTCAGAAACCAAAAAAACAAGCACATCGGCAATGTCTGTTGGACGTCCTAACCCTCCCAGGAGAGCGTTCAGCGGTTGCCTGTCCAATTCCTCCTGATGCCCCAGTAAGTAACGCTACTTTTCCTGCCAACGACAACATGTTCTCGTCCTAAATAAGTTAATGATAGAAATTTAGTCAATACTCAAGGTATACCGCTACTGTCTTTTTAGGAAGTACTTACTTTTTGGTTGGTATTATATATCAGTGAAGTATCAACTCTCATGCAATCAGAAACAACTGACAATACAGTGTTTGTACAAACTACCCTCAGTGTTTTGGGTGGCAAATGGAAACTGTTGATTTTGTGGCATCTCAAAGATGGCGGCAAACGCTACAGCGAGCTAAAGCGGTTAATTCCTGAAATTAGCGAGAAGATGCTGATTCAGCAGTTACGGGAGCTAAAGAAAGATGAGATTGTGAGCCGCAAAACTTTATCAGCAATGCCTCCCAAAGTTGAATACTCTTTCACAGAGTATGGCAGAACACTAATCCCCGTTTTTCAACCTCTTTGTGACTGGGGACAAGCACATTTGAAGCGAATGAATACATAAGAGCTATTTAGTAAAGTTTTCAAATAGCTCAAAATCAAATGCTTAAGACACACTAAGATGAACGCCTTGGTTGAACAGCATAACGTCAAAGTTGTGCGGCGGCAGATAACCTTTGCATCACAATCCAGATCTCTCGCCCGTCCGCTTCATCGACTTGTTAGCTTGCGATATCTGCGATCGCCCCTGCTCTTAACCCAACTTCTTTACTGATTTTTAGAATCTAAATCAAATACTGCTTTGACTTTGGCATCCCAACCCATTGCCTGCATCCAGCCAGGGTAGAGCGATGGTGGAGTAGTGAGGGTATCCAATTGGTGAATCTCTGCGGCAGAGAGCCTGAGATCGGCGGCTTCCAAGTTGTCTTCAAGCTGGTGCATTTTATTAGCACCAACAATTACAGACGAGATAAACGGTTTCGTGAGAATCCAGGCGATCGCCACTTGAGCCGGAGATGCACCATGAGCTTGAGCAATTTGCTGAATGGCATCCACCACGTCATAGCCCTGCTCCACATCAATAGGCGGCAGCTTAAATTGATTCAGTCTGGCTCCCTCTGGGGTTGGGTTTTCGCGGGTATATTTGCCGCTCAAAAAGCCACCTGCCAGAGGACTCCACACCAATATTCCAATGCCTGCATCTTCCACAAATGGCACAACTTCATGTTCCAAATCGCGCCCCAGCAGCGAGTAATACATTTGAGCCGCGACAAACTGAGCATAGTTGTAGTGTTTCTGAAGACCCACCATCTTAGCGGCTTTCCAGGCTGGAAAGTTAGAATAGCCGATGTAGCGCACTTTGCCCTGACGCACCAGATCCTCTAAGGCGCGTAAGGTTTCCTCTAACGGCGTGATTGGATCGGGAATGTGAAGCTGATAGAGATCGATGTAGTTAGTGTTTAACCGCTTTAGGCTGGCTTCTGCCGCCATCATAATATGTCGATAGGACGATCCTGTATCTGTAATGGCGTTACCCGATCGAAAGCCTGATTTTGTGGCGATGATAACCTCATCGCGACGGTTGGCAAGAGCCTTTCCAAGCATGATTTCCGATTGCCCATTGGTGTAAGCATCGGCAGTATCAAACAAGTTAATTCCAGCATCAATGACACGACCCACCATTTGATCGGCGATCGTCTGATCGATGCTGTTGGTCACGCCAGGAACCAGTTGCCCTTCACCAAAGGTCATCGCCCCAAAGGAAAGGCGAGATATGACTAAACCAGTTTTTCCAAGAGTTGTGTATTGCATAATTTCTCCTGTTTTACTGTGCCAAGCGATCGGGTAAAGGCTCGTGGAATTAGCGATCGCTAACCCGCCAATTGCCCTCCAGTAACATCCAAATCCATACCCGTCATTGATGTCGCTTGATTAGATGCCAAAAACATAACAGCTTCTGCCATTTCATGCGGGGTCATAATTCGTTTGGTGACAAATCCCTGTACTGCTTGTTCATATGTGATTCTTTGAAAAGCAAAGGATTCACGCAACTGAGGCGTATCTACTGCCAACGGCGAGATGGAATTGATGCGAATATTATGGTCAGCGTTTTCTTGAGCCGCCGCTTTGGTGAGTCCAATTACGCCATGCTTACTGGCGTTGTAGTGAGCCGTCGTGCGGAAACCAACATGTCCAGCAACCGATGCCATGTTGATGATGTTGCCACCCCCCTGCCGCCGCATTTGGGGAATTTCGTACTTCATGCAGAGAAACTCACCCACTGTGTTGGTTGTGATGATGTCCACGAAGTTATCCAGCGGAATATCTTGAAGCTCAGCAGGAGTCATGAAGATTCCAGCATTGTTAAAAGCGATATCTAGCCGCCCATACTGCTCCACACAAGTATTCACAAACGCTTTAACATCTTCCTCAATTCGCACATCGGCTCGTTGATAAGTAGCTTTACCGCCTGCATCCCGGATACTTTGAGCGACTTGCTCTCCCAATGCTTCGCGCCGACCACAGAAGTGAACCGTAGCGCCCTCAGATGCAAATGCCCGTGCAGTGGCTTCTCCAATTCCTGATGTGGCTCCGGTGATGAGGACGACTTTACCTGCAAAGCGACCGTTGGGATTGACACTTGCCTGGGGTCCCGGTGGATTTTGGGTATTGGCTTGAGCCATTTGAGCGGCGATCGCGGTTGCAAACCCGGCTACTCCGATCGCTCCGGTGGTGAGTATTTGACGGCGACTGACCTCTGACATAGTTTTTGACTGGCTTCCGCAAACGTTGACATACAGAAAGCAGGATATGTCAATTGTTTGGTTGGGTCTAGGAAATTATTGCTGTTTTACTAACGTACTGTCCAGGCGTTACTCCGACTTGACGTTTGAAATGCCAACCCAAATGGCTCTGATCATAGAAGCCTGTCATCTCCGCTACCATTGCGATCGAAAATCCTTGCATCAGCAGTTTTTTTGCCTGAGCAATTCGCAGTTGAGTTTGATACACACTAGGAGAGATGCCTACTTCCTGACGGAAGACACGACAAAAATGAAAGCGACTCAATCCTACGATCGCCGCTAATGACTCCAGCGAGATATTATCGGCATAGTGAGCTTGAAGATAGTCACGAGCAAGCCTGACCGCAGCGTGGACTGACTTCAACGGACGAACAGCAGGACTCTCCGCGGCGTGATGTTTAACCAGATAAGTAAGAAACTCCCAAACGGCTACATCTTGCTGCAATTGAGAAGGTTTCTGTTCCATCGCGGCTTGCAATCCTAAAAACAAATGATTCAAGGTTGCATCGGTAAGAAATGTCGTTGGAAAGAAGGGGGGATGGGCAGGCTTTTCAGCCATTTCAGCCGCGATGGTCTGTAGCCACATTGGTCTGATGTGCATCATCTGAAAATGGGCAGGTGAGGTTAGACAGGTGCGATCGCTCGGTAAATGCACTTCGCCTGAATGAATTACGCTCAAACTTCCAACAGGGATAGAGTGATAGACCCCGCGATAGTGATATTCACCCTGACAATTGAAACTTAAACCAAACTGATACTCTTCGTGTGAGTGCTGAGGCAGCGGCTCTACCAAACCAGACGTGTAAGCATATTGCTCCAGCAGAATGCCATCTGATGTCCAGGCACGAATAGAAATTCCTGCTGCTTTGTTTTCCCATAAAGCAATTTAACGCTTTGTCTCACAGATGATCTCTCGGTCATGCTCCTACCAACCGCTTAGCAGGCTAACGTCAAAGTTGTGCGGCGGCAGATAACCTCGAACTCTCACCGATAACCTCTGTGCCGTCCGCACCAACGAAGTGTTGGGCTGTGTCTGCTAAATTAATCTACAAACCTAACCAATCTCGCAGGGATTGCTCAAGCTGGTCAGCATCAACCTTAGCCAACTGACCGATCACTTTGATCACCAAACTTTCATGTACTGTGTACACGCCTCTTTTGACTGCGGTTACTACGTTCAATCCTGCTGCTGCCCACTCAGACAACACAAACTCACCTGCCACTAGTGAACCTGTTTTGCTTGTCAAAGGAGTAATGAGCATGTCTTGAGACGAATGCGATGTGCTAACTACAACAGCAGGTCTTACCTTTGAATTCGATAAGTCTGAGAAGGGATAGCGCACCAGTATCACATCATGCTTGGAGTAGCTGGGCATACACATCATCCTCAGCATTGTCCCAAACCACATCAAGGGATGTTTGGCTTGCTTGTAGCCAAAATCCAGCCTCATCGTCAGGTAAAACTGTTACCAGCACCCTTACCCCTTCTGGGAGTTCTGCTGATTCCAGCAGCTCAATTTTTCCTTGCCGAACCGTAGCCCAAATCGTTTTTAGCATATCTTTTGCATGAGACCATGCCTTGATTTTATGCCGTAATTCCTATTTGTGCGATCGCCTCGCTAATACCCTCAAATTGATGCTACATAGACAATCTCAAAGTAGATTAGCCTTTGATACTCACAAATAATATTGCTGTACCGTCCCCACCATGATATGAAGCAGGTCAACTATGTAATTAGACAGAATTAGTTCGGGCTATCTACCCTATAGAGGCAATTAGGCTGAATGAATTCCGTCTAATCACTCCAATCGGACATTAGCCCGACATGGTTTCCGTATAATCCTCCTGATTCCAGCCATTAGCCCGAATCCTGAGAGCGTTTCTTCGGTCTGTTTTTGCCTTTTATTCTGCCTAAGATCCTAAAAAGGAAATTAGCCCAAATCAAGGGTATTTCGATCGAATTACAGCCTAGACCACGGCTGTTTCTAATCAATCACGATTACCCTGAAGGGGGAACTGCTTCGCATCGCCCCAAACCTCAGTATTGCGATCGAAGAAAAACTTTGGTATCCGCCAACGGGACAGCGCATTCTGCTCTAGGTTGCGTCAACAACTAGCTCTCATGTTCCCCTAGTTCCGCAAGTCGCTTTACGGTGTCCAGCGTGTCAATTTCAGACACAGGTTTATCGTCACGAATTCGTAGGATGCGGGGAAAGCGGAGGGCGTAGCCGCCTTTGTGTCGTTTAGAGGGCTGCACGCGATCGAACGTCACTTCCAGCACGATCTTGGGTTCGACGGTTCGCACTTTGCCGTGAGCGAATTCCTGAATGGTGTGCGCTTTGAACCAGTCAGACAACTGCTGCACTTCTGCATCGGTGAGTCCAGAATATGCCTTGCCAACATTGAGTAAGGTGGGATCGGTTTCGCTGGCGCGGACGGCAAAGGTGAAATCGGAGAGAAAGCGGCTGCGCCGTCCGGTTCCGACTTCGGCAGCAGTGACGACCACATCGAGCGTGGCGATCGCCCGTTTAATCTTCAGCCAGTCTTTGCCGCGACGGCCGGGTTTGTAAGGCGCGTCCAGTGCTTTTACCATCAAGCCTTCGTTGCCGCGATCGCGTGCCGCCAAAAATTCTGCATCTAGTGCGGTCACATCAGCACAGCGTTTGTTGAGGGCACGTCGCAGGTGGAAGGTGTTTAAGCCGAGGTTGTCCAGGATTTGCAGCCGCTTAGTGTAAGGTTCGTTAATTAAAATTGCGCCGTTTTGGTACAGCACATCGTAAGCGACAAATGCGACGGGGATCTTAGTCAGCAGGTCTTCGGTCAGCGTTTTTCTGCCGAGTCGCTTTTGCAAGACCTGGAAGGGCAAGATGCGCTCGTTCTCAATTGGCACAATTTCACCGTCTAGAATTAAGCCTGCTTGCGGGTCGTGGGTTAGCGCAAAGCTAAAGGACGCAATGGGGGGCAGCAAGTCAGGGAAGGTCTGGGTGATCTCGTCTAGTGTGCGAGAAAAGAGAGCAATTCGAAGATCGCCGTAGGGCGTACCGTGCAGCGAGGCTTCGTCGGTGTAAATCAATGGCGCAAGGTGAATCTGTGCCCGGATGCCGTCATACTTGTCCTCAACTGCAAACTCTCCGGGCAAGAGCCGTGCGACTTCTGCTAGGTCTTCCGCCGGACTTGCCAGCATGAATTTGATCGGGTGAAACAGCTCCATTTGTGCCTGGTCAAGCTGTCCCTGTCGCGCCAGCACTGCGGTTTTGCCGATGTCGCCCAACAGCATGTTGACCCACTGAATGCGATCGACAGGTTCCTTTGCTAAGCGGGCGATCGCATCTTCGACAGCTCCTTCACGTAGACCAATTCGTAGATCACCAGAAAGCAACTTGATCAGGTATTTGGCTTCGAGTCGAGTCGCGTGGCTGAGCAACTGCACGATCCATTCTTGCTTGCGCTTTGTGCCTTTGATCTGCACAAGCTGTTCCAGTGCCAGCGCCAGATCTTGCAGGGAAAGGGAGGGAGGCTGGTGGGTGATCCAGACCTGCGCGGCAACATCTCCCAAATCACCAAGCTGTACGAGCTGCGGCTTTAAAGTTTCAGCATCGATTCCGGTAACGATCGCCAGAGCAGCTAGTAAAGTAGCTCCGCCGATATTGAGCGTCCGCTGGTCTTTCAATGGAAACACTGTTCCTGCCAGATAACGCGCCGCCAATTCCAGATCAGTATCATCCAGACTACTGAAGTATTGCCCCAAAAGCGCAGCTTTTTCCAATCGCTTGGCTGTGCCGTTGACCTGCTCCGCAACCTGGGCAAATTGCAAAAACGATCCGACGATTCCATCGGTAGAAGACTGCTCCACAAAGGCTCGATCGCTTGGCGAGGAATTCAGGTTTTGGGGAGAAGTGCTTGAGGAGGTCATGGTGCTGGATTAAAGCCGTTACCCACACCGTAGCACGCTCATTTTCGGTGAAATCGCCGCTGACCTTGCATTCCTGCCTGAGAGAGATCAGTAGAAAAACCCAGTCCGTCTCAAGGTGTAAATTGATACCCTGCAAAAGTCAGAGATAGTGATTCACCTTAGACCCGCAAGGGTCTTTTTTTTGCATCTTAAAAGTCACCCACTGCAATCGCTCGCTGCAACGAGTTCTAAAGAAGGGACTTTCCATCAAAAAGCTCAACGTCGAGGTTCAGGATATCCACCTCATCGATACAGCCCAAATTAACGCGATAGTGTCCGGGAAAGCGAAACGTTTCGTGAAACGTATAGATCCCACAGTGCTTACAGAACTGGTGTTTTGCCTTTCCTGAACCGAAGGTGTAGGTCGAGAGCGAATCCGGTGTTGCCTGAATCTGAAGCTCTGAAGCGGGGTAAGCCTCAGCAGACATCAGGGCTCCTTTTCTGCGGCAGATGGAGCAGGTGCAGCGCATCCCCCGATCGATCGCAGCCGATCGCAGGCTAAATTTCACTGCACCGCAATGACAGCTCCCCGCGTATTCTCTCAATTCTCTGGATTGCTCCATTTATCTTTTCGACGGCTTCTCTAGATTCTCAACGCCTTCATTTTTTGCACGGCTTCCACCACTTGATGCGGCTGCACGATCGTCAAATTCTCCAGCGTACCGTTATAAGGTGTGGGAATATCTTGCGAAGCTAAGCGCAGCACCGGGGCATCGAGTTCGTCAAAGAGGCGATCGTTAATGGAAGCAGTTAGCTCTGCGCCAATCCCACCCGATTTCATGCATTCCTCGACGATGATCACGCGATGGGTTTTGCTGACGGATTCGCCGATCGTGTCAAAGTCCAGCGGCTTCAGCGAAATCAGGTCAATCACTTCCGGGTCATAGCCCTGCTGCACCAGCGTTTTCACCGCAGTCATGACGTGGTGACGCATCCGCGAATAAGTGAGAATCGTGACATCCTTGCCGCGCCGCACGATTTCTGCTTTGTCTAGCGGCAGGACGTATTCTTCTTCGGGCAGGTCTTCTTTCAGGTTGTAAAGCAGAACGTGCTCAAAGAACAGCACCGGGTTATCGTCCCGAATGGCGGCTTTCAGCAAACCTTTGGCATTATAAGGGGTGGAGCAGGCAACCAGCTTTAGACCGGGAACACCCTGGAAGTAAGCCTCAAGCCGCTGCGAGTGCTCTGCGCCAAGCTGACGACCCACACCACCTGGACCACGAATCACCATCGGGATCTTGTAGTTGCCGCCAGAAGTGTAGCGCAGCATTCCGGCGTTGTTGGCAATCTGGTTGAACGCCAGCAGCAGAAAGCCCATGTTCATGCCTTCGATGATGGGGCGGAGTCCGGTCATTGCGGCTCCCACTGCCATGCCTGTAAAGCTGTTTTCGGCGATCGGCGTATCCAGCACGCGCAGATCACCATATTTCTTGTACAAATCTTTGGTCACTTTATAGGAGCCGCCATAGTGACCCACATCTTCGCCCAACACGAAGACAGAGGGATCACGTGCCATTTCTTCATCGATCGCTTCCCGGAGGGCATTAAAGAGAAGGGTTTCTGCCATGAGCGGAATTTACCTAAGAGTGCAAGTGCCAGACGATATCCAGCCTACTATCTTATCTGGTGGGGGGGACAGATATGCAAGCCATTATACTGGCTGATCCTGGTAGGAACGGTAAGGTAGAAACTTTTGAGGCAGCCTTGCATAGAGGCAGCAAAGATTTCGCCGTTTTCCGGGAGCGGTGGCTCAACCTGGGGAAATTTAAATTTGTGGATAAATCTATTTATGGATAAATCTATGGATTAAGTCATGCTTTGCTCAACAAGATAGCCGGGATCGCTAAAAATAAAATGTCTGAGCAAATTAACTCTAGTGTGGCATGCCTACCAGGCTAGATCTGAGTTATGGTCGGGGATAGAGTTTGCATAGCGCGGGACGTTCATCGAGTGGTGTGAGGGTATGAGAATTAATTTGCAGGTCTTGTCGCTGCGGTTTGTGGCGTTAGCACTGGGGGCACTGCTGGCAGTTCTGGTAATTGGCAGTATTGAGGCGATCGCCAGAGTAGGGTTTGCGAGTGGTCAATTCTCCGGCGGTGCGGGTCTGGTTGAGGCGGGAGAAAATTCGGCAGCCTGGTCATCCTGGCAGCTCATGCCACTCACCGCAATCCCTGCTCCGTCTCCGGTCCCGGTGGTGCCCGCTCCTCCCAACCGTTTACCCAATCGTTCTTCCAGACCTGCGGCTCGTCCGGCAACTCCTACTCCTGCGGCTCGTTCGGCAACTCCTACTCCTGCGGCTCGTCCGGCAACTCCTGCGGCTCCTGCGGTTTCTGGATACCAACCCCGCCAGCAGATTGCTCCGGCTAATCCAACAAACTATGGCGATCGGGTAAGCCACGATGTGTTTGGCAGACCTGTGAACAATGCGCCCATCATTGTGCTGCATGAAACTGTGGGATCAGCCGATAGCGCACTTGAGCTATTCCGCGCTGCTCACAGCGACGAATCCAGGCAAGCTAGCTATCACAGCATTATTCGGCTAGATGGCACGATCGTTTATGTGGTCTCGCCTGAGAAGCGGGCATTTGGAGCCGGAAACTCAGCCTTCAAAGGTCCAAACGGACTAGAAGCCGTCAAAACCCATCGCCAGTTTGCGCCCTCGGTCAATAATTTCGCCTATCACATTTCCCTCGAAACCCCCGAAGACGGAGAAGACAACCAGACCACCCACAGCGGCTATACCGACGCGCAGTACCAATCTCTTGCGTGGCTCATCGCCCGCACTCCGGTTCCGGTTGAACGCATCACCACTCACCGTGACGTCGATCAATCGGAATCGCGCATGGATCCTCGCAGTTTCGATGGCAATAAGTTTTTAAGGCTGTTAGCGCAGTATGGCGATCGATGAATGAGTCGGTGAGGATGCCAATCTGAAATAAGGTCTGAAATGAAGTTGAGCAGAATGGAGGCGGAGTAAACTCTTCCAATCTGCTTGATTTCTAACTCAAGGGAAAATGCGGAATATCGATTGTTTACCTGCTCTGATGCCTGTCTAATTGCCGAAATTAGTGTGTTATCTCGACTTTATGCAGTCTAATATACTCGATAGGTATTTTAGACAGACAGAAATCGGTCTAAGATCCGTATCAGGGAAATTAGACGGAAACATTCAGTCTAATCAAGAGTTAGCAATCCAAGTTGGATAACGTATCGGGAGGAACACAAGTACATCTATTGAAAGAAGAGTACAATTCCTTAGAAGTAAATTCATAACACTTGAGTTTTTCCAAATCAATTCAAGTTAGAGGAGCACTCGATGGCGACTAGAACGGTTTTTATAGGAGGAGTACATGGCATTGGAAAGACTTACTTCTGCAAAAACATAGTTTGCCATTTTGATGTGGCGCATGTCACCGCTAGCGAATTAATTGGGCGACACGTTAAGCATCAGGTTGATAAAACTGTACCAGATGTAGAAAAAAATCAGTTGATACTTGCTGAGGAACTAGCGCGCTATCAAACAAGCTGCCGAACAATATTATTAGATGGTCATTTTTGCCTCCTAAATGCTACATCAAGTATCCAAGATGTTCCATTGGAAACCTTTAAAGCAATATCACCATGCGCAATTATTCTGTTAATAGATACCCCTGAAGTAATTGTTGGGCGACTATCGAATAGAGATAATCGTATGTATAACATTGAATTAATTTCAGAATTACAATCAAGAGAAATTGAAAGAGCAGAACTTATAAGTCAATCTCTAAAAATTCCAATCAGTATAATCAACGCAACGGAAGATCTGGAGGAATCAATTAAGAAGGTAGCGTTATATCTATAATTTGGAGTATTATATGCGAGTTTTGTTAGATACAAATATAATCATCTATCGTGAAGCTAATAAGCCACCTCGTCAAGAAATAGGAATTTTGTTTAGGTGGCTTGATCAGCTACATTATCAGAAATGTATTCATCCAAAAACAATTGAAGAAATACACAGACATAAAGACAAGTCTGTTGTTTTGGCATTTGATGCGAAGATAACTAACTACTATCCATTGAAAACACTTGCGCCAGAGAGTAGTAGTATTAGTGCTATTCGAGCCAAGTACGATCGGAATAATAACGACTCTACTGATACAGACATTTTGAGTGAGATTTTCTGTAAACGTGTAGAGCTCCTCATTACTGAAGATAGAAAGATTCATAAAAAAGCTTTAGAGCTAGGAATATTAGAGCGAGTTTTCACTATTGATGGTTTTCTCGAAAAAGTTACGGCAGAGAATCCAGATCTGGCTGATTATAGGGTTCTTTCTGTTAAGAAGGAACTTTTTGGGAATTTGAACTTGAGAGATGCTTTTTTTGATTCTTTTAGGGAAGATTACAAAGAGTTTGATGATTGGTTTAACAGGAAATCTGATGAAATTGCTTATATCTGCACATCAGAAACTGGTGCGCTAGTAGCATTTCTGTATGTAAAGGTAGAAGAAAGGAATGAATGTTATTCAGACATTATTCCGGCTTTTTCTCCGGCAAAAAGGTTGAAGATTGGAACTTTCAAGGTAATCTCAAATGGCTATAAGCTGGGAGAAAGATTTCTCAAAATAGTTTTCGATAATGCGCTTCGCTTTTCGGTTGGGGAAATCTATGTAACTCTATTTGATTACACCCTGGAGCAACGTAGATTGATAGAATTGCTACACGACTGGGGTTTTGAGAAATATGGAGTAAAACAGACAGGTAATGGTGAAGAAGTCGTGTTAGTGCGTGACTTTAAACCCCATATTAATAAATCTAATCCATGCGAGAGTTATCCATATTTAAGCTCAGATTCTCGTAAGTTTCTTGTCCCTATATATCCTGAGTATCACACAGAACTTTTTCCAGACTCTATTCTAAGAACTGAGTCTCCAAACGATTTTATTGAGAATAAACCAAATAGAAATGCGATCAGCAAGGTCTATATTTCTCGGTCGTTTGAAAGAGACTTAAAGACTGGAGATATTATAGTTTTTTATCGAACAGCCTCTGGTGGTCCTGCATACTACACTTCGGTGACAACAACTATCGGGGTGGTGCAAAATGTTGTCACCAATATTAACTCTGAAAAGCAATTTGTGGAGTTATGTCGTAAGAGAAGTGTATTTTCTGACGACGAATTGCGTAAGCACTGGAACTGGAGTACTACTAATCGCCCTTTTGTGGTAAACTTCCTCTATGTATATTCGTTTCCAAAGCGAATGAACTTGCAAGCTCTTATAGATTCGGAGGTGATTCAATCAACTGAATCTGCTCCTCGTGGCTTTAAACAAATTAGCAATGAGCAATTTAATAGGATTTTAGAAGGTTCAGAAGCAGATGGACGTTTTATTATCAATTAAACCTAAGTTTGCCAATGCAATATTTTCAGGCACAAAACAATTTGAGTTTAGACGTGCTATTTTTAAGGACAAAGCTATTAAAAAGGTGTATGTGTATGCATCTAAACCCATTGGTTTAGTAATTGGTGAATTCGAAATAGAAGAAGTAATTTCTGAAGATCCCGATTCACTTTGGAATATTACCAAAGGTGCTTCAGGAATTAGCAAGGAATATTTTGATGAGTACTTTAAGGGCAGGCTGATTGCATATGCAATCAAGGTGAGTGCAGTGCGAGAGTATTCTAAACCAGCAACATTGATGGAATTGTTTAATATAAATCGACCACCGCAGTCTTTCATGTATGTAGATCTGAATCCGCTGGAGATTGCTAACAATTCCGATGCACCGGAACGAAGCCAGGTTATCGGTGAAATATCAAGCTTGTCTGCGTTCGGTAAGCAGGAACGTTAGCGAAAAACGATCAATGGGTGAAAACTCACAGAACAAAAGCATCGCTTCACCCACCGGCTCACCTATCCACCTACACCAACTTCTCCATTGCCCTTGCCACAGCCCCGATCGCTTGCTCTACTTCATCCTCTGATACCACCAGCGGCGGCACAAAGCGCACCACTTTTGGACCTGCCGGAACGAGCAGTAAGCCTTCCGCGATCGCAGCATTCACAATTTGAGGAGCAGTTAGTTCGGCATCAGAATTGATCACCATCCCGTTAATTAAGCCCCAGCCGCGTACTTCGCTGATGATAGTGGAATATTGAGCGGCGATCGATCGCAGTCCGGCTCTTAGCTGCTCTCCGCGTGCCTGGACTTGAGCCAGCAAATTTTCCTGTTCTAGCGTCTGGCAGACCGCAAGGGCAACGCCGCAGGCAAACGGATTGCCGCCAAAGGTGCTGGCATGATCTCCGGGCTGGAAGACATCGCAGAAGGATTTGCACAGCATTGCGCCGATCGGGATGCCGCCACCGAGTCCTTTCGCAGAAGTGAAAATGTCTGGTTCGATGCCCAGATGCTCATAGCCCCAGTATTTACCCGTGCGCCCCATACCGACCTGCACTTCGTCAAGGATCAGCAGAATGCCCTTCTCGTTGCAGATTTCGCGAATGCGCTGGAAATAGGCAGCTTCACCGGGACGCACACCGCCTTCGCCTTGCAGTGCCTCCAGCATAATGGCGGCGACCTGCGCTTCGGACTGATCGAGGAGGGCGATCGCCTCTTCCAGGGCAGTAATGTCGTTGTACGGGACGTAGTAGAATCCCGGCATCAGCGGGTCAAAGTTTTTTTGATATTTCGGCTGCCCGGTGGCGGTGATGGTGGCGAGGGTGCGACCGTGGAAGCTGGCGTGGGCAGTGAGAATGACAGGGTTCTGAATGCCGCGCACGGTATGGGCGTATTTGCGGGCGAGCTTGATTGCGCCTTCGTTGGCTTCTGCGCCGGAGTTGCAGAAAAACACGCGATCGGCACAGGAATGATTGACCAGCCAGTTTGCCAGCTCGCCTTGTTCGGGAATGTAGTACAGATTAGAAACATGGTGCAGCTTCTGAATTTGCTGCGTCACGGCATTCACCATTGCGGGGTGAGCGTGTCCTAAGGTACAGGTAGCAATTCCGGCGACAAAATCCAGATACTCGCGCCCTTCGGTGTCCCACACGTGGCAGCCTGCCCCACGCTCCAGGGTCAGCGGAAAGCGGGCATAGGTAGCCATCACATAGCGATCGAAGGTTGCCGGGTCAGCAGCCGTAGAATTTGCTGTCGGATTGGGCATCAGGGCGAGATCTGAACTCACGAATTGCTCCTTGCAGGTAGAAGTTGGGTGGGCAGTTGGGAAGCTCATCCGCTGCACAGATTCAGTGACTTGTTCAGTGACTTGCGAGCGCAACCAATGAATTTCCCTGTCTCAAGTCTTTGATCTTAAGCCACAGTTCCTAGTATTACCAGGAACGATCGATTGTTTTTAGCCGATCGTTGACATTCTGGACTGCGACTTGGATCTGCGCTCCTAGCTCCTTCAGTAGGGCTACGGTGTAACCAGAACCTTTGCGACCTTTTACACAACCCCCGACACCATCAGCAGTTGCGCTACAGTCAAAAAGAGATTTGACGCACGATCGCTCCTTGTTTTAATCCGCGCAAAATATGAATACAGAATCCTTGCGAATGCAGGCAGTCCAGTCTCCGGTGATTCCAATCGTTGGAGATTTAATTCGCAGCAATCCCGGTACGATTCCGCTGGGGCAAGGGATTGTGTTTTATCCGCCGCCACCGCAAGCGATCGAGGGCATCAGCGAGTTTCTTGCGAATCCCAACAATCATCGCTATCAGTCAATCGAGGGCATTCCGCCGCTGCTGGAGACGATCGCCCGCAAGCTGAAAACTGATAACGGCATCGAAACTTCAGACGCGAATCGAATTGTGGTGACGGTTGGCAGCAATATGGGTTTCGTGAATGCGCTGCTGGCGATCGCAGATGCGGGCGATGAAGTAATTCTGCAAACGCCTTTTTATTTCAATCACGAGATGGCGATTCAGATGGCGAACTGTGCGGTCGTGACGGTTCCCACTGACGCAAATTATCAGATTGATCTCGCTCGGCTCGAGGCAGCAATTACGCCAAAAACAAAGGCGATCGTCACGATTTCCCCCAACAACCCGACCGGAGTCGTTTATCCCGAAGCAACTTTGCGGCAGGTGAATGCCCTGTGTCGCGATCGCGGCATTTATCACATCACCGATGAGGCTTATGAATATTTCACCTACGATGATGCCGTTCACTTTTCTCCCGGATCGATTCCCGATAGCGAATCCTACACGATTTCTCTGTTTAGCCTCTCGAAGTCCTACGGCTTCGCAAGCTGGCGGATTGGCTATATGGTGATTCCCGCGCACCTGTTTACGGCAGTCAAAAAAATCCAGGACACGATCGCGATCTGTGCCCCGGTGATTTCGCAATATGCAGCATGGGGTGCGATGCAAACTGGCGCAGAATACTGTCGTCAGCAGCGTCAGGCGATCGCCCAGGTGAGGCAGCTCTGCCTCAAAGAACTGTCCACCGTTTCTGATCTTTGCACCGTGCCCCTGGCAAAGGGAGCCTTTTACTTTTTGCTCAAACTCCACACCGATCTAGATTCCATGACTGCCGTTGAGCGGCTGATTCGTGGCTATCAAGTGGCAGGGTTGCCAGGAATTGCCTTTGGTTTAACCGACGGCTGTTATTTACGCATTGGCTATGGCGCACTGCAACCGGAAACGACGATCGAGGGAATGCAGCGATTGGTGCGGGGAGTGAGGGAGTTGGTGGGGTAGAGGGGTGAATGGGTGGATGAGGCGATGAGAAATAAGGGATGAGGAGTTGGGGAGTAGTTTCTGATGTCTTCTGATCAGTGTTTTTAGAGGTTAAGGTTGAGGATGCCGTCGGTGTTAGGGGCTTCGGCGATCGCTTTATTCTCGACAGTGGGTGCGACCCCGGTAAAGGGTGATTCGCTTTGCTGGGAAAAGAGCTGGTCTTCGCCAGAGTTTGCCGGAGTCATCTGGGCGATCTGCTGCTGATTCGCGAGAATGGCTCGATCGATCGCCTGCATCCGTCGTGCCTGATCTTGGGTAATGCGCACCTCGTTGTTGCCTAAACCGGGTGCATCCCATCGCTGGGTTTGAGGATTAATAAACGATCGGACTCGTGCAGATAGCACTGCATCTGCTTCTGGTTGCCCTTCTGATTTGGCGACTGCTAGCCAATCCACATAGCCCTGCTGTCCCAGTGCGGCAAGCGGAGCCTGATTTGCCAGGTCAATACCGTTGAGTTTCTCGCTGAGGGTGAGAGCGAGTCCTTTGTCGCTGGCTTTTTGCAGAATTTGGTCTGCCTGTTTGCGAAGACGGGCAAGCTGTTTGGCATCTGCATCTTCGGGAGAGGTGGCAGCGTGCTGGTAGGAGAAAGAACCTAAGTTCCAAACTCCGTTACCCGGATCAGTGTGACCATAGTAAGCCGGGTTACGTGAGCCGTCAGGGGTGCGGGTTCCTTCAGCCGAGCCAACTGCTTTGGCAACCAGAGAATTTTCGTTTCCGGCAAAGAGTGCATTGAGAGCAGGCGCAGCCGTTAGAGTTGCGGCAGGGGTAGCAGGAGAAACAGGCGCAGTCGGGGTGGGTGCAGCCGCAGTCGGCGCAGGTTTGAAGGGGGAGTCAAAGGTATCAAAGGCAATTCCTCCTCCGTTATCTTTGTGAGCTGGTTTTTCTTGCAAGGGGCGATCGGCAGGAGCGCTTCCATCTGTAAAAGTCGCCTCAGTTGGAATTACCTCAGTTGGAATTGCCTCAGCTGGAGTTGCCTCACTCAGAATTACCGCTGGTGGAGGAGACGGTAGATTTTGGCTTGACGAATCTTGTGCGCCGATCGGAGCATCCCCACCGTTTTCAGGCAGGATGGTTGCAGGAGTCGCAGCTACGGGAGTTTCAGTTGCAGAAGTTGCGATTGCTGGCGTTGCAGTCAGAAAATTAGCTTCGGTGGCATGAGCCGCATGACCAAAGGTAAGAACAGAGAGCCAGAGCAGTAGATAGGTCAGGTGTTTCATAGCAAAGAGAGCATCAGCAAAGATCGATTATCAATGCGAGGAAAGAGAGGAAACAGAGAAAAGGAATGAGACGAGAATGAAAAAAATTTAGTGCGGAAACCGGAACTGATATCCGGCGTATTCGTCACCCTCATACAGGACGACCAGCCAGGTCTGAGGATCGAACGCAAGGGGATAGACGGCACGTTCTGCGGCAGCTCCGGCACGGATTTCAAGACCGGGTAATTGGCAATAGGGAGCCTGTAAAACCTGCTCAACTCTTGCTTTAGTATCCCGTTCAGAAATTGCCAGAAACTGAGCTAACTGTTCTCTCGAAATCACCACGCTCTCATTGACTTCTCCCTGACAATTCTCAGGACGCTGGGCGAGGCGATCGAACGGAACCACGCGCTGCACATCCACTAATAACGCAGCCAGCCCGATTACCATGCCAGCAATTACAATTCCCTGCATGGAGATCACAGAAGAACCTGTTCTCGTGCGACTAGATGATTTCATCATTGCCGTTCTCCCGTGCCATCAAGACGAAACAAGACAAAACAAACACGAGCCATCCGGCTCCCATTAAGACAAGACTCATAGCACCTCTAGAGAAATGATTTGCATTAACTGATTTGCATTAACTGATTTGCATGAGCTACAGCCTGCCGCCAATCAGCAAACCGAGCAAAATGATGCAGAGCCGATAGCCCCAGGTAATGCCCAATTGCGGAGCGGTTGTGGTTCGATGAACGGCGATCGCTGCCGGAATCACAAGCAAAATCATTACCGGAACAACCAGCAGCGGCATGGCTTCTAGCAGCAGGTTCAGCAGCAGACGAGTCAGAGCCGCACCCAACAACAGGGTCAGCGTTTCGTGCAGCGTGAAAGGAACAGCTTCGTTGATTTCAGAGTGCGATCGATTCGCAAAGAGCCAGCGTCGGAGCCGTTTTAATAAAGGTAAGCGTCTGCGAGACCTGCGGCGTGAAGGAAATTCTTGGTACTGCGTTTCCTGATACTGGGCTTCCTGATACTGTGTTCCGCGACGTTCCTGACGCTGGCGCAGCATTTGTGCAGTTTCATCGGCCGTATCGCTTGCCTCAATCGGGACATGAATTTGCAGTGTCATTGGCTCAGCCGATTGAAGAGACAAATCACGCATCGCTAGCTTCACCTGTCCCTGCGGATTTTCGACATAAGGGAGCGAAATGGGCTGCTCTAATGGCAGAGATAGCCTTGGGGTTGGGCGACTGGCTTCAGAGGAACCCGGGTTTGCATTGCTCTGACTTTTGCGCCGTTCCCGATCGATTTGGGCAGCGATCGATTGGAGCCTGCGAAGGGCGGTTTCCTGGGTCTGGGAAAGCTGATTGATCTGTTCTGCCTGTGCTTTTAGCTCTTGAAGCGCGGGACGAATCAGCGGCTGAGCATCTTTGATAGGGGCAGATAAACGGGTTTGGGCAGGCTGCTGCAAACGGTTTGCATTCACAGAATCGTTTTGAGCGGAATCGCTTTGGGCAGAATGGCTTTGCCCTGCCACCGATTGAACGCCAGCCTGAACGCTGGATTGAACGCTAGATTGAATTTTGGGTAATTGCGTTTGATGCACCGAAGTTTCATATAAACCCGTCTGCTGCAAACGAGTTTGAGGGACACGAGTTTGAGAAACAGGAGGCTGAACGGGAGAACGATCGGGAGGAGCAAATTGAGAACGTAACGAAGAATGAGGCAGCGATACTCCGGGTGATGGTGGTTTGAACTCAGGTTTAAACTCAGCTTGAGCTGCGGGTTTAAACCCAGAGATAGCCGCTGGGGGGCGTTTGGGTTGGTTTGAATTGGCAAAAGGTTCGGTAGTGGCAGGTTCAAGCGGAGCCTCGATATCAGGCAACTCAACAAGAGCGACTAACCGTGACTGGGGCTTGTTCACATCCGCGCAAATCGATTCCAATTCAGTTTGAATCGCTTTAATCTTGGCTTGCAATTCGTTCATAAGCTTTATCCAGGAGTTTTGGGAGAGGGAAACGTTGGAGCAGGGCAATAGGCAGCGTCAAAAGGCGATCGAGAAAAATAGGGAATTAAACCAGTCGTCAAAAGGCGTTAAATCGAAATCGCTGAAAAATAAAATAAAAGAGACAGGACAAGAGAAACAGGACAAAACCATGAAATAAAACTGCGAAGGTTCTATAGCTGTTTTGCACCAGTGCAAATTACGCTGTAAGATCCAGTCCTGGGGGGGTGGTAGTACATCAGTACATTATTAATAGTACCTTTGTACTGCATGCAACGGAAAAAGTAAATAGGTAAAACCATCAGCGCACAAGTTTTTTATTGTTTCTTAGGCGTAGCTGAATCAGCTGCATCAGAGTATGAACCGTTGAGTTTGACATCGCTGGGTAGCCCCCTCAAGGAATTAATGCCGGGGGGCTTTGAGCATTGAAAGGTTTTGCACCCGTGAAGGATTGAGGAGTTGAAGGGTTGGGAGTTGAAGGGTTGAAGGGAGAATTCATCGCAGGATTGAGCAACGCCTGATCAATTTCCTCTCAATGTCTTATAAACTCTTACGGATAGACTCTTACGGAAAAGGAAGTTGCTTTGCTGTAGAAGCCAGGATGCAAAGAGCTAGGATCTTCGCAGGTACGGTTTAGTCTGGGTCGATCGATTGGTACAGTAGAGCGGAAGTCAGGTCACAGAGAAGCGATGCACACACTGATTGGCAAACGGCTGCAAGGCGGCAAATACACGCTCGATCAGGTGGTCGGGCACGGCGGATTTGGCATTACCTTTCGGGCAACCCATCACCTGCTCGGACAAACAGTAGTGATTAAAACCCTGAATGGGCTGGCCGAACCCGACCCGCAGAAGTTTGATGCCCTGCGGCGCAGATTTCAGGATGAGGCTCGGCGGCTGGCACTTTGCCTGCATACCAATATCGTGCGGGTCAACGATTTCTTTCTCGAAGATGGCTTGCCCTATCTGGTAATGGACTATGTGCCGGGGCAGACGCTGCAAGAAGTGGTCTTTCCCGATCGCCCGCTGCCTGAACCGATCGCCATTCACTACATTCGACAAATCGGCGACGCGCTGCGGCTCGTTCATGCCAACGGACTGCTGCACCGGGATGTCAAACCCGACAACATTATCCTGAAAGAAGGAACGCAGCAGGTCATCTTGATCGACTTTGGCATTGCCCGCGAGTTTAACGCCGATCGCACCCAGACCCACACCAGCTTCCTGTCCTCAGGCTATGCCCCGATCGAGCAATATTTTTCGCAGGAGAAACGCACCCCTGCCACTGATGTCTATGGTTTAGCAGCGACGCTCTATGCCCTGCTGACGGCTCAGGTTCCCGTTGCCTCGGTGTTGCGCGATCGGCAGCCGATGCCTGCGCCCCAGGAACTGCGCCCGGAACTAAGTACGACTGTCAATCAAGCCGTGATGCGCGGCATGGCAGTAGAAGTGAAATATCGCCCGGAGACGATCGATCAGTGGCTCGCCCTGCTGCCTGCTGCCGTACCTGAGCTACTTCCTCCGGGTCAGGCAGAATCTCATCCAGCCACGCAAGCCCTTCCCAGACGAATTGCGGCTCCTCCCGTTCAGCCTCCTTCCCCGACGGCAGCGGCGACGGTTGCAGTGGCTCCAAAACGTCCAGCGACGGTGGCTGCAACTCCGGTTCCCAGAGCAAATGCTTCGCGTCGATCTCTTTCCAGCGGCATGATTTGGGCAATTGTGGGATTGGCAGCCCTCTTGGGCACAATGGTGGCAGCCCTGGCAATGGTGTTGCGGACTCCGCCTGCATCACAAACTGAGACGATCGAAACCGCGCCCATCCCCGCACAAGAGCAACCCGCTGAGCAAATCCCTGAGCCTGAAGTCTCTCCGCTGCCCACAGAAGCGCCTGAGCCTGAGGCAAGCCCTACCCCAAGCCCCAGTCCCACGCCTGAGGCAAGCCCCACCCCAGTCGAATCTCCGATCGAGTCCCAAACCGAATCTCTCGCTCCAGAACCTCCGGCTGCCTCTCCTGCCCCGCCTGATCCTCCAGAACCGCCTGCGCCCGACGAGCCAGAAGCTCCTGCACCTGCTCCCGAAGCGTCTCCTACCCCGCCTTCCCCTGCGCCAGAGTCCAATTCCAACCAGCCGATCGATGAACCGCCCCCGAGCGAAAAGCCCATTCGCCCTAGTGAGCCGACCAGTGAACCGATCACCGAACCGCCCC
Organism: Leptolyngbya sp. GB1-A1; assembly: GCF_039962475.1. NCBI lineage: Bacteria > Bacillati > Cyanobacteriota > Cyanophyceae > Leptolyngbyales > Leptolyngbyaceae > Leptolyngbya > Leptolyngbya sp. GB1-A1. The sequence continues at coordinate 22,074 of NZ_JAMPLI010000056.1, forward strand.
CACCCCAGGGTCGCTCCCCTGAAGGAATCTCTGCCCCACCTCCAAAACTCCCCCAGATGCAGTAGCCTAAGTGGCCTCAATTTTCTCGATTTCCTCAATCCCCTCAACTCCCTCCATTTCCCCAATTTCCCCGACCCCAGCCAACCAATCCCATCCCAGCTGAATAAACCAAAAGCAGGCGGAAATCCGTATTGCTCCCGTATCCCTCAAAGGATTGCAATCAAGTTAAACCATAGATAGACGGTTTCCTTACAATTCGCAGATTAAATTGATTTAGATTTAGCGAAATAGTTATCGTCCAAGTTGGCGTTATTAGGGGTCAATCATTTTTATTTAGTTCACTGTCATTTGATTCGGTAATTAAGAGCCGTAAGGGAACTTTAGAAAAGCTCTGAGTTTCCTGCAAATGATGTTTTTTCTCGGTTGACCCAACCTCTCAAACTGCCCTCATCAATTGACTTATGACTTCCTGGCGCGATCGACTTAACCGAATGAGCGGTAAAACGCAAATCACCGTCTGTCGGATTTTTATCCATCTGGCGGGACGCGAAGTTGCGCCGCTGTTAGGCGTGTTAAATCAGGCTGCACAGGAGGCAATGGATTCAGAGGGCGAGATGGAGGTTTTGGGAGAAGGATTGGTGCAGATTTGCGAATCCCTCCTGCAATATGACACCTACTGGCAGTCAGCAGCGAACGAAGGCGATATGTTTTGGGATGAAGGTGACGCAGACGATTACGTGACAGAGCTGTTTACGGATTCGGCACAGCGATATGGCACGGCAAGGGATAGCGAAACAGATACCGAAGAGGATGATTTGCTGATTCCTGTCACCGAAAATCTGGTGGTGATGCTGACTGTCGCTTATGAAGGATCCGCAGATGCTCTGGAGACCGATCTGGGCAACATGACCGCACTCCGAACTGGATTGAAGACGCTGATTAACTTGCACTATGCTGGACGATTGAGGGCAATTCAGGTTCACTTCTCGCCTGCGCGTCTGGGCGATGAATTGACTGACGATCAACTGCTGCTTAATTTTCCAGAACTGGTGCCGCTATGAGTATTACCCTGCATTCATTTTTGAGGCGTATGCTTCGCAAATTTTTGATCGTTTCGATGGCTTTCAGCCTTGCTTGGACTACGGCAGCCTGCACTGCTCCCTTTGATGCAACGGCAGATGCTCCGCAGCAAACCCAGACTTCTCCGCAAGCTTCTCCGCAAGCTTCTCCCCAGACCAATCTGTCTGACGGAGAGTACCCGGTACAGCAGGCAACTTATGACGACAGTATTGGCGAATATTCCGTCATGCTGCTTAACACTCGTGCCGGTGAATCCTCGATTTACCGAAGCACCAATTTGCCCCTGGCACGACTAACTGATGAGCAAATTAAAGCAGGACAAAAAAGCTTTCTCAAGGTTGAGAATGGCAACCCTGCCCTGTATCTGAGCGAAGATTTTCGCATCGAGTACGTTCACAACGTAACGGAAACCCAGCCTAACCCGGAAACTGGGCAGTCCGAAGTGGTCGTGGTTCGTCAGGAATCTAGCTTCTGGACTCCTTTTGCAGGTGCATTAGCTGGACAGGCTCTCGGTAGTTTGCTGTTCCGTCCCACCTATTATTTCCCGCCCGTTTATCAGCCTGGAATTCCGTTAAGGGGCTATGGCGGCTACGGCAACAGTTACGGGGCGGCAATCAATCAGTATCAACGCCGCTATCAGGCTCCGCCGATCGAAGTTCGTAACCGTCAGGCACTTCGCACTACCGGACAGCTCAGAACCCCTTCGGTGACAGCTCCTGTTCGCGGGACTAGCCGCGCTAATGGATCGACAGGCGGTGGTTTTGGCTCTAGCAATCTGAGACGGGCAAATCGATCGACAGGTTCAGGCTATGGCTCTAGCAACCTCAGACGATCGAACCGAACCACAACGCCAACCTTCCAGCGACCCACTAACAGAAATCGAGGCTTTGGCACTAGCGGTCGCCGCTCCGGTGGATTTAGAGGTGGTGCCAGAAGACGCTAAAGCAATCACTCGATTCAGCTAATTCTGTTTAACCGAAAAGCCTGGGAAAGAAATAGATTTGCCTTTGTGCAGTCTAACTCTCCTGGGCTTTTTCATGAGTTCGTGAGTGAATGCAGCAGAAAAACTGAGACAGGCAGTACGATCGAAACGTTAGCGCAGTTAGCTCGCCCATGCCAGAAGGACCAGAAATCAAACGTGCGGCGGATCAGATTGCGAAGGCGATCGTCCCTTATCCCGTGACTGAGGTATTTTTTGCGTTTGAGCATCTCAAGCCCTACGAAGCAGTTTTGCGCGATCGACGCATTCTCTCGGTGTTGCCCAAGGGCAAGGCATTGCTGACCCGATTTGATAACGATCTAACGCTCTACAGCCACAATCAGCTTTATGGCATCTGGGTGATTCGCAGTGCTCATCAGTATCCCGAAACCAATCGGCAGTTGCGTTTAGCCATTCACAACGCGAAAAAATCCGCCCTGCTCTACAGCGCATCCGATATCGAAGTGCTCACGCCAGAAGGAGTCATGTACCATCCGTTTTTGACGCGCCTTGGTGTGGATGTGCTTGATCCCGATACCACCATGGAACAGGTGATCGATTGCCTTAAAGACAAGCAATTCTCTCGCCGCAATCTGCCCGGACTGCTGCTGAACCAGGGTTTTCTCTGTGGTCTAGGCAACTACCTGCGAAGCGAAATTCTGTTTGTTGCCCGTGTGCCGCCCTCCTATCGCCCGATCGATTGCTCCCCAGCTCAACTTGCTGCCCTTGCTCAAGCCGCGATCGATCTGCCGCATCAATCCTACATTACCAAAGGCATCACGAACGATTTAGCGATTGTCCATCAGCTCAAAGCCGCAGGCAAAAAACGCTCTGAATATCGCCACTGGGTCTTTAACCGCGAAGGCAAACCCTGTTTTCGATGCGGGACGGCGATCGTGAAAGAAATGCTAGCGGGAAGAAGACTGTATTACTGCCCCAATTGTCAACAGCAGTGACGGAAAGCATTCCCGGTCAATTGGTTTTTCCGCTTGTGGTTGAGGGCACTTAAGGACGCGCAAAAGACTGGTAAGGTACAAGATATCTAAATTCACTTTGTTAAAAGCAGAAAAGGAGCGCATAAACCATGAATAAAGGGAGGTTAGAAGCATTTAGCGATGGTGTTATTGCCATCATTATTACCATCATGGTGCTGGAGTTACAGCAAATTTCATGTGAATAGACCACAGTGATTGAACCAACCAATGGCGTCATCTTCAGTAATGAACTGAACTGCTTCCGTCATCGCTTGGTCGAGGGCTTGATCGGTGCGAGCCGCTTTTGAGCGAAGAAACTGCTTGAGTTTCGACCAACAGAGTTCAATCGGAGATAG
>NZ_JAMPLI010000057.1:0-25212 GCF_039962475.1 Leptolyngbya sp. GB1-A1
ACCAGATTCTCAAACGAGAAGTATTTCTTCTTTTTATCGGCTCCGCTCGATCGCGACTTGCTCTTTGCCTTTAACCGCACCTTTGCCCGCTGTCTGCCCTGAGGTGTCCACCAAGACGGCACTATCACTTTGTAGCCCGCGTTCTCCAGCACCCAGGCTGATTCTTTCAGGAAGGTAAATGCGTCATCCAAGTTGAGCAGAATACCAACAGGCTGATCGGTTTCCAATCCCTTCCACAGGGCTGGATAGATTCGTGCCGCATAGCCTAAATTCATCAGCAGGTGTTGTTCAAAGTCTTCTCCCATCTGCTTTTTTACCTGCTGCTGATGTTTGGGGCGCATCCGCCAGTAGTCGTTTAATGCAACTCGCAGGGATGGATCACTTTTGGGAGCTACCTGCAACTGAAGTTCCCACGGGTCTTCAAGCTTGACCGGGTCTTGCAACTGAAAACACAGATAAAAGGGTTGCTCAGTTTGCGTGCGAACAATGCGATCGCGCCATGCCTGCCATTGCTTGTACTGCTCCAACTTGCCTGCCGATGTCCAGGGCTTTCCTGAAGGGTGCAAACAGTAGTACAGCAAAGAATCTGCGATCGTTTTTTCGTAAGCCTGAGTCGTGGGCGTATGGGTGACAATATCCGACAACAGACACTCAGAAAAGTGCCGCAGGAGCGTTTCGCGATCGTAAAATTGAGGCGTTTCCTGGGGTTCAGTAAATCCAGCAACACAAACCAGGGGCATATAGTCCACGTATTGCTGGATGAGTGATTCGTATTCTTCCCCGATCCATTCCCAGGCGGAGTAAATTTCAAAGGGAACCGGGCTGGCTGGTTCTTCGACAATTTGGGTCGCTACGGCTGTTTTTTTGGCCAGGTTTGCCAACCGGCGAGTCGTTTGAGTTTTGCTTTTGGTCGTAGATTTGCGACCTGTTTGTCGTTTGGGAGTCGGGACAATTTCAGCGGGCACGGCTTTTGCCTGAGACGATCGACTCTTGGTTTTAGCAGCAGGTTTCGGTTGCTGTTCTCGATATTTGAGTGCCGGAATGTATTGATCTTTAAAGATCAGGCGTTTGAGAGCCTGAGTGTAGTGAAACCAGAACAGCAAATCTGACCCTAACTGGATCTCTGCCAGCTGGTGGAGAGCGAGGAAGTGCAGATCGTTGAGCAGGGGGACGACTGAATTGACAGCACTTGCTGTTCGGGTTGAGGCGATTGTGGGGTAGCAGTCTATCTGCCAATATTGCCACTGGAAGGCTTCTGGTAATTCTTCCTCTAAATATCGAGATAGCTCCAATGAAGGGAGTGGCTGATTGTCAACGGTGGGCAATAGAAAGTACTGCGCTGAAATCAAATCCTTCAGGTCTCGCGGGTTACCAAGAGGCTGTACGCCGATCTCCTGCCTTAGCAATAGTGCCAAGTCTTCTGCGACAAGTTGCCTGGGGTGCCTCTGACTCGACTGACAATGCTCGTGCTTCTCGGTCGTTTCAACCCACAGGTAAAATGCACCCGATTGGAAAAAGCCTTCTTCGCTTGCAGACTCATGCGATCGAGGAATCCAGGTTCCGTGAAGGATTTGCATAGCAACTAGCTCTGCATAATAATGCTCACCTTTCAGGGTATCAAGAGATCCCCATTTTCAATATTACAGGCGGGAAAGTTAATCGTTGGATGTCTTTCGTTCAAAACTTCGGACCCACTCGGTAGCTTGAAATTAAATGGCTACACAGTTAAACCAATCACACTCACATTGCTCATGAAGATTCTTCAAGCCACTGCAATTGGCGTACTGGGAATTTTTGCAGCTCTCTCCGCTCAAGCACAAGATGTAAACTCATCACCCTTTGGTGCAGCAGTGTTTGGGCGATGGATTGATGGCAACCAGCTAGAAGAACAAGGCGATTTTAATTCCGCTCAAATTCAGTATCAGACAGGACTTACGCAAAAGTCATTTGAACGGATGGATGCTTGAGTTGCTCCTTGAGATACTCAGAGAGCATCCCGTGCTTAACTTGATAGATAGTTCTACCACTTTCGTAGGCAACCGACTTCAGCCGACTCCAAACCAGTAAAGCACAAGCGATATGGTTGCGCTGAATGCGGGCTTTACGACATTGGCAGGTTTCGACTCCGGTGAGCCGCTTCAACTCACGGTGAAACTCCTCAATCTTCCAGCGCACGTCGCACTCATCTTGTACGGCATCAGTGGAAGCTTGAGACAAGTCGTTGGTGGCGACATAGTCCGTCCTGTGGGTGGACACACTAACCCGGAACAGTTTCACCTTTTTGTCTTTCGGGAAGCCACGAATCTTGATGAGCTTGCCTTGCTGCAACTCCTGAGCACTCCAGAGTAGTTCGTCAACCCGCTGATAATCCTGCGTACCCCCGCTATCATCCACACGCCGATTCGTCTTCAGGGGACAGTAGTAAACCTTCTGGAGCTGGTCAACCTGTGCCATCCCCTTTTGCGTGGCATACCAACTGTCCATCAATACCGTCGCAAAGGGTAGCTGCTTGCTGTAAACGGCTCCATCAAGCATAGCTGCCACATGATCAAGCTTGCTTTGTCCATCCCCCTCTGGGTCGTACAGACGGTAATCCACCACCCAGAACTGACCGGTTTCACCATTGACGTAGACGCAGCTAATCAAGCCGATCCCCCGAATGACACGGTGTTCATTGCCGCTGTATTGTCGCCTCACGAGATCAATCGAAGCTGAGTATCGCTTATCGAGGACTGTATCATCAAATAGAAGATAGGCATTGTCGCTGGGTTGCAGCAGCGTTTTGACATTGTCCCATAACAGACGAGGGGTCAGCTTTTCGCCGCGCAAATAGCGATTGATCCGATCATGGCTGATGTCGTTAAGGTGGTCAGCCAAGTTCGTCATCGTGTAGTTAATCGGACTGCTCAGCAAGTACTGGCAGTAATCCAGTTTGGTGAAGCTCATGCCTCTAGTTTATGTCTGTCTTTGCGTAAGTCCTGAGAGAGTTTAGTCTGCTCAAGGCACTGAGGTGTTTTTGCTGGTTGAGCAGAGGAAGGCTAGTAACTACGGGCATGAAGTAACCTCACGCAGGTAGTTCCGCTAAACGTTCAGGCAAAGTTGAATGTAGTGTTCTTGGGCTTCACCTGCAAGGTTAGAGATTGTCAGTCCTAATAGTCTGACTGCCTTGTGTTCTACATCTGTCGTCTCTAACAGTTCATGTGCAACATCGAGAATCAACGATCCCGCAGGGCTGCAGGCATCGGTGCCCGGTCGATTACCAATCGGTGTAACCAGTGTTCGACTGCGCGTCACTTGTTGGTAGTCAGCATATTTCACTTTTAGCGTTAACGTTCGTCCCACTGCCCTTTGGCTATCCAGGCGCCGTAGGAGAGTTCCTGCAACCTCTTCCAATGCAGTCTCGATCTCAGAACGATTGCTTAAGTCCGGGTCATAGCTATTCTCTGCCCCAATTGACTTACGAATGCGGTTGGGCTGCAGAGGACGATCGTCCTCTGCTCTGGCAATTTTGTAATAGTATTGCCCCACCTTGCCGAAGTGACGCACCAGATCGCTCAAACTCCACTGCTTCAGGTCTGCTCCCGTTTGAATACCGAGCTTGTGCATCTTTGCGGCTGTCACCTGTCCCACGCCGTAGAACTGCTCGATCGGCAATTGCTCTACGAATGCAGCCGCATCCTCAGGCGGAATAATGAATAGACCATTGGGTTTATCCATGCCAGAGGCAACCTTTGCCAAAAACTTATTGATGGAAACCCCCGCAGAAGCCGTCAGCCCCGTCTCCTCATAGATTTCCTGCTTGATTGTCTGAGCAATCCAGGTGGCAGACGGAATGCCAAACTTGTTCTCTGTGACATCCAGATACGCTTCATCCAGGGCAAGTGGTTCTACCCAGTCAGTGTAGCGGGAGAAGATTTCGCGGATCTGAAGGGAGATGCGGCGATACACCTCAAACCGGGGCTTCACAAAGATCAGATGGGGACACTTTTGATGAGCGGTGCGGGAAGGCATCGCCGAATGAATGCCATAGCGTCTTGCCTCATAGCTGGCGGCTGCCACGGCTCCTCGCTTATTGGGGGAACCTCCCACGACGATTGGTTTGCCCCGGTATTTCGGCTCATCTCGTTGCTCGACCGAGGCATAAAACGCATCCATATCGACGTGGATAATCTTCCTGACTGCGGTCATAGCAGCCCTGGTTTCATTGGCTCATTAATTTTCGTCCACGCCCTTTAGCTGTCCGAGTCGTGGTTCGTGGTGCAGGCTTTGCTTTTGCTGCGGTTTTACTCGTTCTACCGCGTCGTTTGGGAGCAGCTTCCGCCTCCGGTTGAGGGTTCGCAGGAACAGTGTCAGGCTCTTCCAGTCCCGGTTGCCCTGAAGCCGCCACTTTGGGTCTACCCCGTCGCTTGGGAGCCAATTCCGGTTGCACAGTTGCGGTTGCGGGTTCTGACGGTTCCGCAGTTGCCTCTAACGGCTCTGCGGTTGCTTCCACGGCTGCCTTTGGTTGACGTCCGCGACGCTTACCTTGACCCGATTGGGATGTTTGGGTTTGCTCGCCTTTACTGAGGGACAGGTAACGTTTGAGCGAAAAAGCAGAGATAGCAATGCCCTGCTCTGCCAGAATGACAGCAATCTCATCGTAGTGATATCCTCGACTCAAAGCAGTGCGAATCGGTTGATATAACTGAGAAACTGCCTCACGCAGAGTATAGGTTTCTCTGGGTTTTTCAGGTAGGGCATCAAACACTGAAGTTAGCTGGGCAATCGAATCAGAAGCAATTTTAGACGCAGCTTGTTGACGAGTACGGGGCATAGGTGAAGGGATTGTTGTTTGAGTTTAGTAATCACTTTTTTGAGATTACCTTTAGCTTACCCGTAAATCCTCACCGTGATTCAGTCTTTAGTTCATTTTTTGCACTGTAATGGTCATCAGAAGTGCTCTACGATCGAATCTCTTGCTCCATCTACCAGGATGAGATGTGCTTACGCCATTATGCTTCGCGATTAATACAGGAAAATAGGTCAAAAGCTGCTTAAGCGATCGGATACTGATCAAGTTTCTACAGTTCTCTACGGCATTCCTCTACTATCATCAGCAATCTTGTTATAGCTAACGGGAACAATGGCTCCCACGATCCGAATGGCTGAGTTTGGCAAATATCAAATTCATTCATCTGAGCGATGAGCACGCATAGCAAACTTGCAAGCGGAATAGCAACGTTCAGCTAAACCCAAAAGGGCTGATACCAATTTAGTTTTAAGTTGCATAGAATAGGGGCAGCGTTGTACGAGTCTGCCCGATGCCTAGACGATTGCAAATCGAGATTGTGGAAAGCGCAGAAACTCTGGAGAAACAACTCAAGCACGCCCGCACCGCTAGCCAAAAGGAACGGTTGCAAATGCTGTGGTGGTTCAAGACCGGGCAGGTGAGCGAACACCAACAACTCCCACGTGATGCGCAATGAGCATACAAGCTCTGAATCCAGACCTGCTTCTTCGAGATTCACAATAGAGATTTGTTGTCTCTTACTGATTCACTTTAGCGCTTCTATCCCCGTTTACTATTGGAAGACGCACAATAATCATTCCTGCTCTAAAAACAGAAATTTATTCGTAAATATTCTGGTTCAAAGCTGTATTTCTACACAGATTGCTCAGTACTCAAGCTTGTCTTCTTCAAATCCTTGATAAATGTCGCTAACGTTGCTGAAATACCGAATAGTCGCACTTTCCAATGTTGTCCCTGAGGAGCTGAAGCATTTCTTGCAAGCCTCTGGCTCCAACTTATACGGCGATGAGCACGTTGGTCACGGCTGAGCAAAAAAGATTTCTGCTGCTCTGCTGGAGAGATCATGCTATCGAATTCAAACTGGTGTTGTCGCAAGTTCCGACTCAGATCACGCCGCAAAAGTACAGCAGGTAAATCTTCCCAAATCACCGGATAAGTGGCTTTGGATCGAGAAACGCTGATGCACCGAGTCGGAGCAGGGGTGCTATTGCAAGGGAGTGCAGGATTATCCAGTAACTTGCGTCGAATCACGGTGATGCGTCGCCCGTTGGTCATCGCCGAACCGTTTGCCACACATCGCTCTCGCAGTGGGCATTGCAGGCAAGTGCGGCGGGCCATGCTGAAGATCAACAACAAATCGCCACGACCATTGCGACGGACTTCTCTGCGGTACATGGAATGTCCAGCAGGACAACGCAGTGACCGTTCGCTCTCAAGGATGAAATCGTTACCAGCAAACTTGCCGTTCGAGCGGGCCCAACTCTCGACGACCTGCATCGGAGCATACTGCTCTGAAGGCGTGTTGTCAAACGGGGGATGGGTTTTGGTCGCTCCTAACGATGTCTGCTGAGGTTGAGGCTCTACAGGTGGTTCAGGTTCAAGACCATCCCCCTCAATCGCAGGTTGCCACAACGTCTGACGCAGGGACTCGGGGTGCTGTTTCCACCCCACCCAGACCCGCCAGTTCCACACCCATTGGGTCAAAATCTGCCAAAATTCTTGCCCTGAGGGGTGCCAACTGCACCAACGGTCGCCGTTACACTCAACGTCTTCATCCCCAAGTGACTTCTCAAAACCGCCTCGCCCCAAGTACAGGCTGACAATATCGACCGCATTGAGCGCGTGAACTGGAATCGATGTCAGCACCAACTCGTAAGCGTAATCTCCCATGCGGATGCCAATCCGGGGCTTCTGGTCTGGTTTCAACGGTGAGCGCATCACCACCCCCCGAATCGGTTGAGTATAGCCAGACCAACTATCGTCGAGAAACCCCAACTCAAAGACTTCACGAGCGACTTTGGTTTCTGGATGCTGCCAAGGTTGAGCAGGAGCTTGGGCTAATTTGGCTTGTACAGTGGGGTAGTTCAAAATTTGGTAGTCTCGTCCGCGCAACAGATAACCAAACTGATGGTGTTGCACGACATTGACAAAGGCTGGCACCCCGTAATACCCATCTAATCGCACAATCACAGCCGCAGGGTTGATGCCATGCTGCTCAATGTACTGCTTAATCACCGCACAAGCGCGGACGAGATCGCTCTGAGCTGTCCCATTGCCCGGGCTACCAAACGTTGCTAACCACTCGCTGGTGTGAGCCTGCTGCAGGGCACTGCGCGTGCGCACAACTTGCCCGCGCTTTCGTCCCAGTAAACCTGGGGCACAAGCTTTACTGCTGCGTCGATGCAAGTCTGGATACTCCTGGGTGATGGGTAAGGAGCGTTGACGGGTTGCCTCATGCGTTCCATCGAGATCAAAGACCCAGTACCGCTCGCCTCGACGATCATAAAGCCCTCCGTTGCAGCTCACCGGTAAGCTTTGCTGAAGGAGATTGTGCTCAAACAACTGGCGCAGGCTCTCCAGTGCACCTTCCTCGACAGCTTCCAAAAAGCGTGACAGCGTGGATGCGACTGGACAGCGAGCACGACCCCATACTGCCATCAGCAGGTGCTTCACTGGAGTGAGCGCTTGGAAGAAACCAGCCAGACTTGCTTCTCCACTGACCGCGTAAGCCAGCAACAACAAGACAAAATCACACACTTCATACTGTCCCATTCGCCCTCGGCTAACCCGCACCTGTTGCTGCAACTGCTCCAATAGCCCAGTCGATCTCCACCACTGTCCCAACAGCAATGCTTCTGGTAGCCAAGTTGGCATCACTGGATTGGGTTGAACAGTAGTGACAAATTCAATTCCTGCTACAGTGGAATCAACACTTTTTTCATTCTGTTCAGACATCGTTCCCACTCCACTTCAGGTAAGGGTACGATGTCATTTTCTCGCCATTCCCTGGACTGAGTCCCCTTCTGCAGCTAGCTTTTAGCTTCTTGACAGCTCATTGCGCATCTCGTGGGATACCTGCTGATGCAGCTGCCGACTCTTTTGATAGGTTTTGAGCCGTTGTTGTCGCTTCTGTTCGGCACGTTGTCGCGCATCTGGTCGTGGAGGCGTAGCTGGGGCAATCATCACGGTTGCGTCATCGGGTGCCTCTGCCAACCGTTGGGCATTGTCCACAGCAGTGAGAACCGCATTATGTCCATTCAGGGCTTGTTCCAGCACTTGGGCGAAGTTCTGCAACAGATGAAAGCGATCTGCGATCTGCATTGCCTGGGGGGCACCTTGATTCATCCCACTGCGATACGTGGCGGAACGGTCACGCGAGAGGGCTTCGATTCCCGGATACTGCTCCAGCCATTGTGCCAACGTATTGGCATCGCGATCTTTGAGCAAGGCAATCGGTCGCTGTCGTTCCAGATCCACCAGAATTGTGCCGTAAGATTGCCGTTTAGCGAAGGCAAAGTCGTCTACCCCCAGTACGGTGGGCGGTCTGATTGCAGGCAGGGGCTCTCTTGCAAACAATGACAGCAGCGTGTTGTCCCGGATGCGATAGCCCAACTGAGTCCCTAACCGCTCTGCCGCTTTTCCACCCAATTCGACTGCAATGGCAATCAGATGCTTTACCAATCGTACTGTGCGTCTTGCCCAGGGCGCAGCCACCTGCGGCAATCGCTCAGTAAAGATACGTCGCTTGCACCCTGGGGTGAGGCAAAAGAATTTGCGAACCTGAAGCTGGAGCCTGAGCGCAAAGCCCACCAGGGAAGGTCTTGTAGGGTGCGGCAGTAGCGGCTATGAACCCGATGACTGGTCTGCTGACATAGGGGACAAAGGGCTTGCCGTTGGATAGAGGTAACGGTCAACTGGAGATCCTGAGTTGCCCGATTCAACTTCCAGCTTTCGAGTTGAAGATGCGTGGGGTCAGGTAAAAGTGGGTGAAAGAAGATTGATTTCTCCTGGTACAGAGGATTTATTCCTATCTTGCCAAAGCTTCACCAAAACATGGGATGAGCCAAAATAATTTGAAACTCGACACTAGCTCCACCCCACTCCAACCTTGTCCCAGTACGGCGATCCCCATCCTACCGACTCCTGTCGATCAACCCGGCGATCCTATTGTCCCTCCGCTGAATCCCTCAATTCCGCTCTACACAATACTTTCAAGCTATTTCGCTCAACCTCGTTGCGCATTTCGCGGGACACAAAACGAAAAATAATTTGAAACTCGACAACACTCGATTCGATTGTTGCTCCATTACCTCAAATTCTGGGATGTGCCCGTTCCTGCTTGACTCATACCCTCATTCTGCAACGCCCGGAATTGCTTCAGGAGCAGGACACGATGCCGCAAGCGTGAGTCTCAGGAGCCGCCATGTTGTTTTGGGTAAGTGAACTTGTATTTTGAAGTTATTTCACTTCAACTTTATGATTACAACGGGTACTATAAACCTCTTTACAATAATTCTATGAACTGACCAAGTGCTTAATGCTGTTCTCACAAATTAGGAATAGTAACTTTATAAATAAAATTAGAAGAAATTAAGTAATTTTCCCATTTAGTCATCTATTAGGCAATGTAAATATATATGAGAGATGACGTTACGACAGAGCTATTTTCAGTCGATAACTCAATCTTTAATATCGGTAACTCAATTCTTAAGATTTTTGACTAGGGCAATTTAGATGAGTAGTCCGATACTTCAGATTGGTGATTTTGCCCTTCCCTTTGAAGAGGTTTTACCTAAGCTTGCAAGCTATCAAATGTTGCCCCAATTGGTGTATGAAATGGTGCTTGATCAAGCGATTGGAATGATTGAATGTACTCCGGAGGAAATTGCAATTGGTTGCCGCCAGTTTGAACAACAAGTCCTCAATTCTGCTTCCTCTGCTCAAGATGATGTGCGAAGTTTCTTAGTTCGTTATTGTATGACCCCTGCTTCTCTGGAAGCAACCGTGATTCGTGCTCTGCGGATTGAGAAGTTTAAAGAACAAACTTGGGGATCGCGAGTAGAATCCTACTTTCTCCAGCAAAAGTTCAAACTCGATCAAGTTGTGTATCGCGTGATGCGAGTATCACATCCGGAGGTTGCTCAAGAACTTTACTTTCGCATTAGCGAGGGAGAGGGGTCTTTTGCTGCTCTTGCCCGTGAGTATTCTGAGGGAGATGAAGCAGAGGCGGTTGGTTTGGCAGGTCCAGTGGAGTTAGGACAGTTACCTTCTGCTGTAGCACAATTCCTCGCATCGGCTGTTCCTCATCAAGTGTTACCGCCCCTTCAGTTGAAACAATGGTTTGTATTGCTACAACTGGAGAAATTTATTCCAGCACAGTTAGATGCTGCCATGCGCCAAAGATTGCTGAATGCGCTATTTAGTACCTGGATACAGAGTCAAATTAGGTCTGCTTTGAATTAAGAGGGGACTGTTTAACAACTGGTTGTCTCTGAATAGTCCCGATTTTTCTGCGCTTTATAATTGACTTTGTTTACTTATGCTAAGAACTGAAAAAGCCAGGATAAGTTTATGTTCAGAAGACGATCGGTTCAGCTCTTTTTTCTATTTATTAGTGTAATAACTATTGTATTTTATGGTGGACACGGGCTATGTAAAAACTTCGCTATCGTTTACCCAAGAACACAAATTTTCCCTACTGATGCACAGCGAGGAATAGAATTTGGTTTCAACGTAGCAGGAGATGGCAATACTCTCATTGCAAGTACCAATCCTAGAATTGGTTTAAGTATAGATGTTGCAGTGTACGTTTATACACGCTCTGAGAATAATCAGTGGTTGCAGCAAGCAAAATTAATACCTCGTGCAGGCAGAGTAAGTGTAGGACTTGGTAATAGTATTGATATTAGTGGAGATACGATTGTTGTTGTTGATCAAAGCCATTCATCTGTCTACGTTTTTGTCCGTAAGGAGAGCAATTGGACTCTACAAGCAGAACTGCCGCCCCCCGAAGACGCAGGAGTAAACTTTGGTCGAGACATAGCAATTGATGGTGACACAATAGTCGTTGGTGATAATGAAGCAGCGCATATCTATGTTAGACAGCCCGGAACAAGAAGCTGGTTGTACCAAACGAAGCTTGTTGCCCCTGCAAATTCTGAAGGTTATTTTGCATTTGGTTCTAGTGTTGATATTAGTGGAGACATAATTGTCGTCGGTATAGGCAAATCCAATGGAGGAATTGCCAGTGTTTTTGTTCGCAACCCTCGCACAAACGCTTGGGAACAGCAAGCTGAGCTAATGCCTCAGAGGATCAAGAAGCAACGGGGTTTTGGTGGGTCAGTTTCAATCGATGCAAACAGAATTGTAATTGGTGATTATAGGGAGCTTCTAGGTTCTGAACCAGTTCCTACAGGAGCAGCTTATGTTTTTGAGCGCAACTCTAACAAGAATACCTGGTTACAAACCGCTAAATTAGTCCCAAAAGGAGCGCGTAAAGGATTTCTAGCACCGTATGGATTTGGCACTAGAACTGTGCTGAAAGGCAATGTTGTTGCTGTTTTGGCAAAAAACTACAGCAGTTTATTTGCAGGCTTGGAAGCCCCAGTATATTTGTTTGAATGTGATAGTAAGGGGCAGTGGACGCAACAAGTCAAAATGTTGCCAAATCGTAGTTTTCCTAATGAAGCTGGATTTGCTTCCGTCGCCGTCTGGAATAACACAATTGCGGCAGGGGAGATTTTCGCAAAGAAGCAAGAAATTATTACAGGAGCAGTTCATATCTTAGACATCCCTAACATGAACTCTCAGTCGCCCAATTAAGCTTCAGTAGTAATTCTTGCGCGATTACTCGTTTGGTTTTTTCATCAGATTCTTAGTGTATTTTCAGGAGTACTTATGATAGATACAGCATTTTTGCAGAGTCTGGTAGTTACTGGTGGCGATGAGCAAAAGCCACCAGCTGGCGTTGATCCGAGTAGCCGCAATGTCTTTGTACAGATCGTTGGTTATTCTGATTTTGATGTTCAACAATTGCGGGATCAGATTCAGGAGAGGCGGCAGGTATGGATTGTCACTCACGGCTGGAATGCTAATTATCAAAATTTTGTAGAATTGGCAGACAGCCTGAGGCAGGCAAATCCAAACGACATTGTTTTAACTATCAATTGGACAGAAGCCTCTGGCTCGGGTTCTGCTTCCGTTGGAAGCATTGCAAATGGACTGGTAGATGGAGGCTACTATGTTGCTGCTAACTGGGTTGGTCCTGTTGCAACAGCAGTTGCGGGCTTATTGAAAGATTGGGGCATCAATCCTGCGGATCTTAATCTCATTGGGCACAGTCTTGGATCATTTCTTGTCGGTGAAATAGCTTGGGAACTCAAGAACGGGCAAGGGTTGGGGGATACGAAAAGCATTACTGTGCTTGATTCAGCGGCTGACTGGTCTTTCCTTCAAAATCGGACTGCTCTTCGATTTGCTGTTCCTGATGAATACAGAGATGAAGGCTACTACTGGTACAGGAGTAATGGAGAGAAGGTCAAACCTGGGGAAGATGATTTTGACTTTAGAGATGTTTCCTCATTCTCAAGGTCGCTTGTAGGACGATCTACTGTGGCTGGAAGTCTAGAATATTCTTCTAAAGTAGATGAAGCTATTCTGGTAGATTTTGGGATACCTGTAGTTGATGTCAACGAACCTTCCCAAAATATTGTTGCTAAAGGTGACGCTCAACATGGGGATGTCTATCGGTTGCTCAATAATTTGATTGATCCACAGAAGCCAGAACTAAAGCTAGCTGACAATGTTTTGAATTTGAATGATTCTGAGCTTGATAGTGACTTTGTTCAAAGTGCTTTTTCAGCCCTAATGTCTCCCTTAGTTGCTTTTGACAGGGTTTTAATTTCGGAATTCTCTACAGGAGGAGGTAGAGAAGAAGTTAAGCCGTTAGGCTTTTACGGGAAACTACAGGATTCATCTAAAACAGCCGACTACAGATTCTACGGAACTGAGGACGTAGATGTCCTACAAGTCGTTGAACTAGTAGGTGGACAACAGTTACAGATTAAGGAGCGATTGACCGACAAATTCAGAGTCATTAATGACATTAATCCAGCAAGCAACTCGACTGAGTATTTCTTGGGCAAAGGAAACGATATTCTTCGTGGTGGTGCTGCTCAAGATTGGATGCATGGGGAGGAAGGCGATGATGTTCTCAATGGAGGCGGAGGCGCAGATTTTCTATATGGTGGTGAAGGAGCGGATCGCTTAAATGGACAAGCAGGTGATGACACTCTTCGAGGCAATCAAGGCAATGACGAACTGCGGGGCGAGTTTGGCGATGATCGGCTTTACGGCGGAAACGATTCCGACAAACTGTATGGTGACGAGGGAAATGATCGACTCAGAGGTGGTGCGGGCAATGATGAACTTTACGGTGGGATAGGTAACGATAACCTGCGTGGTGGAGACGGTGACGATTTGCTAGTTGGGGTCAAAGTTGGCAATAATCTTGTTCCTGGTACGATCCCTCCTGGCTTAGAAGAAAAGGATAGATTGCTTGGTGGTGAAGGGGCTGACACCTTTGCTCTCGGTGATGCTAATCATGTCTATTATCTAGACTCTCCGGGTAGAACCTTTTCGATGGCTGAGGTTTATGACTTTGATCCTTCTGAAGGAGACAAGATTCAGCTTAAAGGCAAAGCATCCGACTATAGCGTGTTTGAAGATGATGAGGGCACATACATTAACCGCAAGCTTGACCTAGACGTTGTATGGCTTCAAGAGGTAGCCCCTGCCTTCAAAAACAAATTAACCTCAGTCAAACAACTCGTCCCTGAGCTTTTGGACTCTCTTCCGCAAACAAATCCAACAATGCGTTTTGGATTACATACCTTTACTGATCGAAAATATACGTTCAGTTATCGCTATCCCATCTATGACGATGTGATAGTCGATTATGTGGAGGGAGGTACAGATATGTATGGTAATCCTTATGAGGGATATCCAATTTACGATTACCAACAAGTTGGAGTAGAGTCTGGTACCTCAACTTGGACGTCTTCGATGTTTGACTCCACATTCTTTCCAAACCTAGAAACAGATTTTGAATTTAGAAAACTTCAGATGGAGTGGCTCGACGTTTACTCCCCTAGTGACTGGTCAGAAGACGGTTATGGGGAAAAAGAGATAGAGGATGGAAAAGGGGCACAACTTGATGCACTGTTTACGATATCTAAAAATGTTGATGCGTTCAAGTTAAGGAACTTCCGAGATGATGCTGCTCGTGTTGTGGTAATCGCTACAAATTCATTATTTCATCAAGCCGGCGATTTGGCTGCGGAAGTTAACGGTATTAGACCAAACGATGGCGACAAGCGGATTGACTCCCAGGGCAGCAAGTGGATTGACTCCGATGAAGATTATGTGTCAATTGCTCAGCTTCGAGAAGCTCTAAGCAGTGCTAGCATTGTGCCCATCTTTGCTGTCGGTGAGGATGTGAAGAGTGCTTACACCGATTTGGTTGCTCAACTTGGGATCGGAGCAGTCGTAGATTTATCTGCGACTCCTGAAAATATGGTTACCGCAATCTCAAATTCCATTGCTCAAACAACTGAAGATACGATTGCTTTTGTCAAAGGTAATTACAACCTGAATCTGAACAGTAGTTACTTTAAGTACGTGTAGTTTAGTGAAATTGGCATTCAGCAAGAAATTGCACTAGAAAGGAATCAAGAATTCACAATTTTCAGTGTTCACTTACTGAAGCGAAGTAAACTAGGACACCCTATTTACTTCGCTCAGCTTCATTCACCTTGTCAGTTGCACTATGCTCAGCGAAACGCTTCCGACCTATTTGTGGTTTGAGCCAACCAATACCTGTAATGCTCAGTGCCCGCTCTGTCCCACCGGAGCAAATCAGCTCTCCCGTGATAAAGCATTCTTGGACTTCCATCTCTACAAACGCATCATTGACGAAGTGCGTCCGAGATTGGTTTATTTCTGGAACTATGGCGAACCCTTCCTACATCCAGACATTTTTGCCATGTTTCGCTACGCTGCAGACCGAGGCGCACAGACTCACGTCAGTACCAACGGGTTTGTGTTTTACAAACTGGAAAATATCCAGAAGCTCATCGACTCTGGGCTGCATACCCTGCTCTTAGCGATCGACGGCATCGATGCTGAAACCTTCAACCGATACCGAGTCGGAGTTGATTTTGACAAAGTGCTGCGTGGACTTGCTTTACTGCTGAAACAACGTCCTGCCCACCTAGAGATCGTCTGGCAATTTATTGTCATGCGGCACAATGAACATCAAATCGAAGAGGCAAGGGCACTCGCCCAGCAGCTTGGCATTAAGTTTGCCCTCAAAGCCGTCAGCCTGGATATGCTGCCCCAGCAAGCTGACCCCGATCCCTATCTCCCCCAAAACTTGCACCTCAGTCGTTATACATGGCAAGGCGATCAATTAGTGCTGAAAGGCGGATTCCATCCCTGCTACTTCGTCAACGCCAGCTTGATGATTAACGCAGACGGAAGTGTAGCTCCTTGCCCCTTTGATGCCCAGGGATGGCTGACGCTTGGCAATGCTCACACTCAGACAATCCGAGAGATCTGGAGCAGTGAATCCATGCAACAGTTGCGCCATCGGCTTCAGCAGTCGCGGCAGACCTTTTCCCCCTGTAAAACCTGCTCTGTTGGCTCCACATTATTTGTGTAATTATTAGCTGCCTTATTACTATGCCCGTTCCCATCTCTGTTGTTCTAACCGTTTACAACCGTGAACACTACCTGCCCGATGCGATCGAAAGCGTTCTCAGTCAAACGCATCAGGATTTTGAGTTCTTAATTTGGGATGATGGGTCAACGGATCGCTCAGTCGAGATTGCCCAGTTTTACGCCGCACAGGACAAACGAATTCGCCTCATTGAGGCTGCCCATCAAGGGTTTACCGCCTCACTCAAAGCTGCGATTGCCCAAACAACGGGAACCTACTTCGGCTGTGTAGACAGTGACGATTTGCTTGCAGTCCAAGCATTAGAAGCGACAGCCGCCGTTCTTGACACTCAGCCGAGTGTTGGCATGGTTTACACCAACTATCTGGAAATTGATGAAAAGAACCAGATTTTAGGGTTAGGGCGGCGTTGTCAGATTCCCTATTCCAAAGAGCGATTGTTGACGAACTTCATGACCTTCCACTTCCGCCTGCTCAGGCGCTCAGTTTTTGAGCAAGTGGGAGGGATTGATTTATCTTTCCCCTGTGCCCAGGACTATGATTTATGCCTGAGATTATCTGAGGTAGCAGACATTTATCACCTGCAACACCCGCTTTATGCCTATCGGCTTCATGCAGGTAGTGTTTCACAACAAAAACGGTATGAGCAAATTACCTGTGCCCAGCGAGCCGTTGAGAACGCATTACAGCGAAGGGATTTGACGGATCGGTATGAACTTGATGTGGAACTGACTTGTCGCCTCAAACTGCGAGAGAAAAAGTTTGTTGCTTCAACTTGAGAACGATCTCTGTGATTGTTGCTGATGAATCATCCTGGAGGTAAAACTGCCGCAATTTTCCTTCAGGTAAAAGGCAGTTTCCTGAGTAATAAAGGTAAGTGCCCTCGTTGGTGATGTTCTAGACCTGTGGAAGGAAGAGAGAATGGAGTTATGTCTACCCCTAAACACTGCTATGGTTCTAGAACCCATTCTTTGTCCTGCTTGTCACAGTTCTAATGTGGTTAAACATGGTAAATCCTCTGAGGGAAAACAACGCTACAAGTGCCGCAATCCTCAATGCTCCCGCAGCACCTTTATCCAGCACTACTCCTACCGGGGCTACTTACCCGAAGTCAAACAACAAATTGCAGACATGGCAGTCAACGGCAGTGGCATCAGAGACACCGCTCGGGTGTTGGGAATTAGCCCCACAACAGTCATTGAAGAATTAAAAAAAGTCTCGTCTCCTGAAGTCAGTGAACCAACCGTTGCTGGAACAGTTGTCCGAACCTGAAACGGTCGAAGTCCTCCTGCAGCGAGCGGATGAGGCAGAGATGGATGAGATGTGGAGCTTTGTGGGCAAGAAAAACCAGCAACGGTGGTTATGGCATGCAATTGATCACGCGAGTGGTAAAGTGCTGGCTTACGTGTTGGCTGACCACACGGATGCAGCATTAAAGTCGTTGATGCAGTTGTTGACGCCTTTTGGCATTGAGCAGTTTTATACGGATGGTTGGGGCGGCTATGCTCGGTTGCTGGATGAAGACCAGCATGAGGTCGGTAAGCATTACACCCAGAAGATTGAACGGAAACATCTAACGTTACGAACTCGGATCAAGCGATTGGCACGCAAGACGATTTGTTTTTCGAAGTCGGAGTGGATGCATGATATTGTCATCGGGCTGTTTATCAACCGCTATGAATTCGGGCTCCCCATTTAGGGGATTCCACAGGTCTAGAACACTACCGTTCACGCCGTACAGGGCGATCGCTACATAGCCCAGGCTGAACAGCGATAGGGCTTTCTTGCCGCCCTCGGTAAAGATAATTTCGATTTCGGGATGCTGTTCGAGCCATTGCCAGAACGATCCAGCTAGGGGAACATCTACCCCATATCGATCAGCAATTTTGCGGCGGATTGAAGTGGGGATGTGGGGTAGAAATGCTCTGGAGCCGTTGCCTTTGCGCGTTTCGTACTTCACGGCCTTGCCGCGATCATCTTTGCGGGGATGGCTCAGCTTTGCTTGCCAGAGTGAGCCATCTTCGTTGAAAAGCAGCGCACCATACAGGGTCTGCTTCACCTGGAAGCCAAAGCGCGTATACCGCCAGTCCAGTGCGTCATGGATCGGCGTGAGCGGGTCGCCTGCGGCATCAAATTCTAGATCCGATCGTACTTGGACTGTCACGGCAAATAGCTCGGCAGCGATGCCGCTGCCCTGGAAAAACTCGCGTTGAATTTGCTGCTGAAACTGCTCGAACGAAAGATTGGCAGAGGCAGAAAGGATCGGGGAAGCAATCATAGTGTTCCTCCCCGAATGCGTTTGCTAACCTGAACGAATTGCCGTTGCTCCTGGCGGGTAAACTGTGCCCAAACTTTTTCCTGAAAGAACGGGGGGAGTTGCGCCAACCGCTGTAGAGCAGCATCAAGCTCAAGCGATCGGAGGTTTGCCATGACCTTCTTAAGCAAATTTGCTTCCCCAATCACGCGAACCGCATTGCCGTAGCAAGCATAAGGTTCTGCGGCAAAAGCACAGGCAACCTCGGTAGCTGTAGTGCTTCTTTCCAGTAGCGTTGCTAGACGCTGATCAACAGCTTGGTAAACTGCGAAGAGTTCAGGTAAGGGAACTACTGAATCGGGAGCAAACCGATCAAGTATTGGTGTTTGAGTATCGGCAATAATTTGAGAGCGGTTAATGCCATTCGTCGTTTGCGCAGAGACTGTTCCTGCTCGACAGGACGATTTTCCCGAAGCGCCAAGAGGTTGCTGTGGTGAGAGTTGAGATACCAGTTCATAAAGTGCTTCGCTGTCTTTTTGCAAAGGAGGAGCTAGGCGATCTGGGTTAGAAAACCTCGCGGAAGAAAACAAGGATTGTTGAAACACAAGATATCAAGACTCCAAAAAGCAGTACATGGAGCCAGACACATTAGTTAGAAACTCAAAAGCAAAGCAAAATTCAATGAAGCAATTTATAAGTTACTAATCGCCCATTGCTGCTACAAACATTAAATTGCATTAAATCTAAGCCCTGCCAGAGTTCCAACATGCTCCGGCAAGGCTCAGAGTAATGAAAAAAGTGACAAACCTTTCATTCTCTGATCCCAAAAACTTTGCATGACAAATTGGGATCTGATATGATGCGAACTAGAAGGACGCACCATATCAGTCCTCTCCCACAACCTGTCTCCCCGCCAAGGTAAGAGGTTGTGATTTAGGAAAATCTCCGGGTCGAAGCTTCTAAGTGTGTCCTACCACCTTTAGGAAGCTCCCCCGGTGTCTTATCAAAAGTAATCGTGGGACGGGAACGCTCTTAGAAAGTCTGGATAGAGAGCGTCAATTTTCCATAGGCTTCTCCTGTTAGTTTGCAGATAGGAGCTTTTCGAGGTTGCTTCTTCAGCACGGGTTGGGTAACGACTTCAACTTGAAACAATTGGTCGATTGTTTTCAATTGAAGGGCTTGAGCGATTTTATCGAGCGAACTTAGAAAAAAAGGCCGCTCAGATACGATCGCCCCCTGCTCCAACGACCTTAATAGTCGGCGGCTCACAATTTGCTGCCGTTGTAGTGCTGTTTTACTTGTGCCTGCGCATTTAACACATTCATCAAGCCGACTAATTATGGTCAAGTGTGGTTGGTTTTCCAGAATTTTTGGAAGTGACCGCCGCGCTTGATCGAAGTCGATGATATCGCTAAGTCGTTTTAGATGAAACGCCCTGCAGATATCGAGCAAGAAGAATGCAGTGACCTCCATACTGCCTTGACATTCCCAAAAGTTTCGGGAATACCAAGTTGTATCTCCAGAGCAATGATAGTCAAGCGAAACATCAAGATGTTGAAGAAACTCCCTCAACGTCTTAATTTCCCAGATCTCAGCTACCTCCCTAACCTTAATCTGCATAGGAATGTACTTCTGACCTGCACCTAAAAGATACCACTTTTCGCTGGGAAGATCATCCCTGTCGCACTCGATATCAAAGTTAATTTGACTAGGCATTCATTTTTAGTCAAATTAAGTTCCGCTTGCCTTCAACTTCTCAGGATTAATCTTAAACGTTACTCGTGGCATTACTAGGAGATCTAGCCAGATAGTCCGTCTAGATCTCCTAGTAATGCCTTGATTTGAATTTGATGCTTGGGCTGGATCGTCCGTTGTCCTTTTAGCCAACGGGTTACCAACGAGCGATCAACCTGTAAAGCGTCAGCTAATTGAGCTTTGTTCATTCCCTTTGCATCCAGTGCTGCCTGAATGACTTCACCCGTTAGGGAAGGCGGTTGGGCAGTCATGCGAGCAGGCTTGTTCACAACTGGCGCGTGTGCTCCAAGTTTCTCCTGAATTTTGATTGAGGGCTTGATAATCACGATCGCTTTCAGCCAAATTGCCAGCCAGCTGCGAGGACGATAGCTAGAATCTACATCATCAGGCAATGCCCAAGCAGGTCTAATGCTTTCCGGGTAAGTCACCGGGTCAAAATTAATCTCCCAGCCTAATTCCTTGAGAGTCAGCAAAGCACTGTCCCACTGGTTGATCAGTTTAACGCGGCGAGTGCGATCGGCTTTGATAGTCTTCAGAAGATCCTTTGGCTCTAGTCGCTCTAGGAGCGTCTGTACTTCGTAGCGTCCATCATCTCGAATGCGGCTCATGATGGTCAGAAAGATTGCGAGCTTTGATGCGAGCCGCTGGCGGTAGGGATTAATTTGCAAAGTACTCTTTGCTAGATAACCATATTGAAAGAGAGCTTCTTTCGCACTGCCATCGCTTGCGTTCAAAAACTTCTCCGTCCAAACGCCAGGGCGAACCTTGATAAACAATTCATCAGGCTCACCTGCTTCATAAGCTGGAGAATTCGGCTGATTCGCATCCATCGTCAGTGACAGTTGACCTGAATAGCCTAACCCTTCTAGATTCCACATCGCACCCCGCTCAACGTTATATCGTTTTGTGCCAATGTTGATATTGCTAACGAGAACAGAAAGGCTACAAACTAGCTCCACTAAATGCCCAATCTTCTTAAGCTTCTGCGCGATTGTAATGTCTGTGCGCTTATCCCAGCCGAAAAGCCGAATTAAATCAGTGCCCCTTAGCCGAATTTGCTCTGCCCAAGGCTCTTCCGAATCGGTCGCATAGGAGGAGAAGATGAGAAAGACATACGCTGCTTCAGGACCAAATTGCTGAATAATCTCCCAGGCAGCCTGGCGGGGAACTAGCTCAATCTCCTGATTAGAAGAGCTCTGACGCACAATCTGGTGCTGAATAAAGCCCTCCCCTACTAGCTTCTTCCAGTATGGATACTCCCCATCCTCCCACTGTGAGTTGATAAGAGCCTGAGCACCTGTGAGGATCGGGTAGCCTGTCGCAACTCGTTCGACTTCAGTATCTTGGAACAAAGGTTCACGAGTCGCTGCATCATCGTGAGATTTGATTCCTAGGAGTTTATCGATCTCAGCAGCTGTATGCCCTGACAAATCCAGATGTCGTAGCCACTGACTTGCGGTGTGAAAGGCACAAGCACTGGTTACTAAAGACTCGCGCCATTCATCGCTGTCGGTCAAATCAGCCCCCGTTTCGAGCGATAACATTCCCACAACCGAGCAATCTGGTGGCATTAATCCTTCCTGTCGCCATTGTTCTAATCGAACCAGAATCCAGGTTGCAGTCTGTTCCCAAAATGCATCTGTCTTTAGCACTGACCGAAACCGCCGTTCTAGGCGCAGCATCGTCTGCTTTTGTAGGGCACCCAGTTTTTCAGTTTCGTCATACAAATTAATAAAATTTGCATTGTTCTTTCGAAGGGACTGTGCCAAATGCAATCTAAATTGATTAATCCCGGTTGCTACGTGAACCAGCACAAGGTTTAGAAATGATTTACCTGTCTTTAACTTCGCAGCATAATTCTGCACTCGCTGCTGATCAGGTGCAACTGTTCCCAGTTTGGCGGTGAGTGGCTGAGCTAGGCTCGAAACTGGGTTGAGAGTAAGTTCATTTGGCGGGGTCATAGATGCCCTAAAAAGCTTATCTACTTTGGCAAAGTGTACCTCTGAAGATGAAGAATTAAAATTTTGTTGCCCGACGTTGGCAACAAAATCAAGATCAATTCCAAGGTAAATAGTGACATCAGAAGCCATCTTCTTCTCAGATGGGGAGATTCAGCGATCGTCACTGCTATTGCCAATTGACATATTTAACTAGAATAGTGCAACTTTGCTTCTAGAATCGAATAACATAGCCAGCCTGCATAAGCAGGAATTTAAGACGTGTTGTAATGACACAAGTTTGGAACGTCCTGTTATCAACAGTTTCCAATACACCGGGTACGCATACCAAAGTTGGCTAATACCAGAATGAGTTTAAGAAATTTTACAATTGACAGAATTGACATTGATTCTAGAATTTAGGAACAATGCTTCTGCATTACCCCCTAGGGCTTGTCCTGTTAGGTGAGAAACCGTGGAAAACTGCTCTGGGCTTGCTCCGCAACGATAGAGGCATGTTAAGACTGCACTTGGTAACTCTACTCCTAAGTGACTTTAACCTCTGGCAGAAGTTATAGTGTATTGACAAAATTGACAAGGCAACTAGATTCAGGCAACAAAATTCAAATACAGGGACAATTGACAAATTGACAGTCGGCTCTAGAATCCAGCAACATGTGCTAAGCTTCCGAGAATTGACAAGTGTTGACAGGTTTTCTAGTATCTAGAAACATATTCTTCCTGCTGAGCAGCGCTGAGTTACTGCTGTTTCTGCATACATTGACAAGATTGCCAGGTTATCTAGGATTACAGAACAAAGTGGCTAAGAAACTTCGCAGCGCTCTAGAATGGTGCTACGAAAAAAATTACGATTGAATTCTTATCTCTAGAGTTTAGTAACAAAGCGATTGTAGAAATCCTTATAATTCAATCGTTTTCGTCACTGTTGCCAAATCTAAGAGTTATTTTTTCTAACTTCAATTGACTTAACTGCAGATGTAAAAACAGGTTGTTTAATGATCGGAAGCGTTTACTGGAAGCTAAAACCAGAGAAACGTCAGCTAACAACCAGCATTCCCTTCAAATTTTCTGATGGGACTAGTTCTGTTGTGTAACTAGGCAATTCAAGAGAACAGAAGTAGCAATGAGCTGGAACAGTAGGAAGCCAGCATGAAAGCAACTACCAGAATTTGTTTTGAAAGTGTTCGTGAGTGGGATGATGCGTTTCTCATGCTCTTTCCACATCGGTTTGACTATATTTGGGCAGAGCATTCAGAGCCAGGTGTAAAGCCTCAGTGGAAGACGGAGAGCCGACATCCCTTGAGCGATCGCCTGATTCGCCAAGGGGCATATTTGTACGGCGTGCGATTTGGTGCAGAGACTCAGTATGCTCTGGTTGATATTGATGTGACCAGTCTTTATCATCCCAGCCAAGATCCGCTTGCTGTTTCTCGGATTGTTGCTGCCTTAGAACCGCTTGGACTGGTTAGCTATCTAGCCTGCACCTCCAGTTACAGCGGAGGGCTTCACCTTTACTTTCCGTTCCAGCAATCTCAGAGTTCCTGGCAGCTCGCGATTGTTCTAGCTTGCCTTTTAGAAAATGCCGGGTTCAAGCTTCAGCCTGGACAGCTTGAAATTTTTCCAAATCCTCGTCCTTTTACAATTGACGAGAGCTACAGCCTCTTTAATGCTCACCGTCTTCCGCTACAGACTGGATCTTATCTTTTGAATGCCGAGTGGCAACCTGTTTGGAGCAATTCACAAACCTTTGTTCAGCAATGGCAGTTTGTCCAGCAGCGAAATGATTTGGATAGCAGCACACTTAAGCGAGTGCTGAAGCAGGCAAGGCGGCGGCAATATGGAATTTCTGGGAAAGCAGAGAAGTTTATTAATGACCTGAATACTGAAATTGAACGGGGCTGGACTGGAGCAGGACAAACAAATCGACTGCTGGGGCGTATTACCATGCGCTCCTACATCTTTTATCATGTTCTATCCGGTGGGAAACCACTGGAAGGGCAAGCACTGATCGACCAAATTGTAGCGGTAGCGCGATCGCTGCCTGGATACGAAGAATGGTGTCAGCATCAGCATGAAATTGAACATCGAGCAGAGGAATGGGCACGCTGTATTGAAAATAGCCACTACTTTCATTTTGGTTCTCAAATTTCTAAGCTCAAACTAGAACCTCAAGATCCAGAGTTGGTAAGTGCAATCGAGCAGTTGCCTTCCTGGAACGAACGGCAGTCCGTAGCAACAAGAGATCGGATCAAACGAGCGATTGTGGATTTACTGGAGAAGGGGAGTTTACCTGCTCGACCCACAGCGCGTTTTCAGGCACTCCTTGAATATGGCATTGGGGGGGGGTCACTCTATCGTCATCGCGATCTCTGGCATCCCAATTATTTTGGACTGGAATCTGCTCAGGAGGAAGGTACTTCTCATCTACCTGTGGAAAACCCCCCGTACCCCCCTCCCTTCAGTAAGAACCACCAGTTAGATTGCGCTGAGAACGCATCTAACTGGCTCAGTTCTCCAAGCTTATTATCCAATGGTGACGGTAATAATAGGCAGGACAAGCCTTCTAGCGATCGTTCCGGTTCTCAAGAGCGATCGGTTGGTGGTAATGCTCCTGCTCCTTCAAATTCGGTTGGGGTGGATTACATTCAGCAAGTTCTATTTCAGGTGCAGGCACAGCAGGAGGCGTATCAGCAGGCAAGGCGATCGGCTCAATGGCAGCGACAGCGCATTCGCTCTGAAGCTCAGCAGAAGCAGCAAATTAATCAGATGCAGCAATATCTTGCATCAGGTGATCCAATTTTGGTGGCAGAGGCAAGGGCGTGGGCAGAGATCAATCCAGGAGTGCTGAACATGGAGCAACTGCAACTGCCGCTCATTCAGATGCCTGGTTCCCAATAGTGTGCGAAATTGCTGTGTTCCTTGGCTGCAATTCTCTCGTTACAATGTAGGGGAATGGGCTGAAAATTCAGGATCAAAGATCGGGCATCCCAGTAATCCGGGGTAAAACAAAAGGAGACGGCATGACCGCAGCAGTTCAGATTCCACCCCTCACTTTTGATCAGTTCCTCGACTACAACGATGGAACGGAGACCCTGTACGAATTGATTGATGGTTGTCCCCTTGCCATGCCCGAACCTTCGCGCCAGCATCAAAGCATTACTCGTTACCTTGACCGCATGTTCAGTGACGAGATTGTGAAGCTGGGGCGATTACCCCTTGGGGGAACTGCGAAGCAACCGTGGGAAACTGTTAGAAACACGGCAATTCGAGTTCCAGGACGATATCTTGCCGATGGCAGAAGACCGGATCTCGCGATCGTCAATCTGCCTCAGAGCGAAGTAGAGCAGCAGGAAAAAGGGATTAAGACCACCCCTCATATGGTGATTGAGATTGCCTCAAGTAACTGGAAAGATGACTTAAGAGACAGGATTTTCGCTTATCTGCATTTGCAAGTGCCGGAATATTGGATTGTAGATTATGCAGGGCAAATTCCGGAGAAATACTGTGAGCGCGGAAGAGGTGTTAAAACGATCGTCCACACCCTTCGTACCGTGGGACGGTACGGATACGACAAGCAGGAGTTTATTGGGGATGAAGTCATTCCTTGCCAGACTTTTGAGGATTTACAACTCACCACCCAGCAAATTCTTCAGCTTGGGAAAACGAGTTTGTAGCCAGATGAGCGAAACTCTTCCGCTTGTATCTACTCCAGGTGTAACGT
>NZ_JAMPLI010000058.1:0-24548 GCF_039962475.1 Leptolyngbya sp. GB1-A1
TGATCACCTTATGCTAACCGCAGCAGGATTATGGAACTTCTACCTGACTGCGGCATAGGAAGAACTTGAAAGGTCGCATTGGCTAGCTCTGTTCTTATTTCCCGACAACTCTAGTATCTACAGCGTATGCCCGGAGGGCTTTTTTACTGACCTGCTCGCTTTTCAAACGTCCTCTTAGAGACTCAAACTGTGCGCCAATTACTGAATGAGCGGATCTTGAGCTTCGGGCAAATCAGATTTGTACTCAAGATTCTGAAAGCCCTCGTCCTTCATGCAATATGCGTAATAAAATAACGGCTGAATTGGGTGTTGCGTAATTACAATACTACACCCAGCAATTCTCAGTATGACGATTCAACTGGTGTTTGGCGAGATGTCTAGCTCTACACCTTCCAGCATAAAGTGAGTAGGTCATCCCAACTGTCGAAATACAGGTAACGGGTTAACGCCCGCAAATCATCAAAAAAGGTCTTACGTGTCGGCAAGTAAGATCGCAGCAGCTTGTACTTCTGGTCGAGCATTTCTAGCAAGGTGTGGAAGAGCAGGGACAGGATATTCAGGGTCGCAAGCAGCGAGGAAAGGTGCTGTTTCCCGTGCCCGAAATTGTGTTCCAGGTTGTAGCCCTTAGTTTTGAGCGTGTTGTTATTCTCATTCTCTACATTCCATCGGTGAGCTATGGGCAAGTCTGGAACAGTCAGCAAAAATAAGCAAAACGGACAGAGCCAAGCTTTTTTAATCGTTACTTGAGTCATGTGTCCTGAACTGGAGTTGTGAGTCAAAGAACAAGGGAAGATGGGTAAAGGGGGAAATAGCTTGTTTGTATCTCTTTTTCCTTTTCCCCTTAACCAAAAAGACATTGATTTCAGTGCGCCAACGTCGGCTGCTGCTTAGCTTAGCTGCCCAACCGGTCGCACGATAATTTCATTGACATCTACATCTTCGGGCTGCTCGATCGCAAAGGCAATCGCACGGGCGATCGCATCGGGTGGAATAACAGCTCCACGGAATTCCTCTAACCACTGTGCTGCTTCAGCATCAGTAGTCGTGCTGGCGAGTTCAGATTGGGTCACTCCGGGTGAGATTATCGTAACCCGGATATCCGTCGATTCTTGCCGGAGTCCCTCAGAAATTGCCCAGACTGCAAACTTAGTTGCACAGTACACGGCTGCTGTCGGATAGACGATATGCCCACCGATCGAGGAGATATTCACAAACTGCCCTGATTGTTGCTGCTTGAAGATGGGCAAGGCAGCAGCAATACCATGCAGGACACCACGAATGTTAACATCAATCATGCGGTTCCACTCGTCGATCTTTAATGCCTCTAGCTTGGCGAGTGGCATCAAGCCTGCATTGTTGACCACGACATCCAGACGACCAAACTTATTTTCTGCAAACTCAACAAAGGCTTGCATCTCGTCGAGGTTGGTCACGTCTAGGGCGTGATATTCTGCTACGCCACCTTTCTCGCGGATTTCGGAAGAGATCGCTTCCAGACGATCGGTACGCCGCGCCCCTAACACAACTCGTAGACCTTTCTGGGCGAGTAATCTGGCGGTGGCTTCACCAATGCCGCTACTTGCGCCTGTGATCACCACAACTTTTTGAGTGTTTTCATTCGTCGTCATAAGTCTTATCTCCTAGTTATTTTGAGGTAAATGATTTCTTTGAGTTCGTCTTACGTCACGCCGAGTTTAAGGGGTAAAGCGTCTCAACGTTTTCGCTTAGGGAGTGGGAAAACTTTTACACTGAATTGCCTCAACGTTTCGCACATAACTCAGCTCAGGAGCAAAATCAGTGGGACAAGAGACGTACACCATCTGTTGAGGTTGACCAATGACTAAACGATAGACGGGTGGAATATCTTCAGAAGAACCTCTGACAATCTCAATTCTAGAAATCGGTTCTGGATTCACTTGAGCGAGGGATGGAGAACCAAATAGCAAGAGTACACTGAGCGTGATTGTTGCTGAGATCACTAGCAGAAAACGTTGAAATTTTGAAAGCATCTTTTTGTTCATCAGAAATCTCCTCATACGTTTGCTTGATGGGTGTTTACCAAGGAAGTTCACCATCTTTTCCGAAGAAGCCACCAGTCGGTCCATCATCATCGAGCAGGGCAAGCCGCATAGGTTCAACGGCTCTCTCCTTAACTGTTGGCTCTCCTTGAAATCTATTCAAGTCGCTCGCTGTGAAACCTGGGTCAGCAGAGTTAACTTTGATGGGATATCGCGCAATTCATATGCCAACTGTATGGTGAGCATATTCAGTGCTGCTTTAGACGCGCAGTAACCCAGCAACTTGGATTGGGCAAATTTCCACTTTGGATCACCACTGAGCGTTAGTGATCCGAGTTCGCTCGACTCGCATAATGCCAGCATTATGAATGACCACGTTCAGATCTGGGTGGTTGAGTTTAAGCCGTTCTGCAACGCTGACGATCGCATTATTATCCTCAACATTGAGAATTACAGCTTTCATGCCTGGATTCATTATTGTTGTCTCATCAAGCAGGTGTTTGCAGCAACCTGTAATGACCACCTGGTTTCCTTCAGCATGAAAAGCCTCCGCAAGCACGCGACCAATTCCAGAGGTTCCACCTGTAATCAGAATGGTGTTTCCACTAATTTGAATGATATTCTCCTTTTTGTACTGAGCGGGCTATACCGTAAATCAAAAAAACATCACCTCATGAATTTTCAGCATGATTCATCAATCTGAAGTGTATTGAGTTTCAATGCTCAACTTCTTTCAGATTCTTACAGTGTTTGTTAGATTCTTATGGTGTTTAGCGAACCTGCTTGAATGTCATTCCAGTGAATCGCTCAAACTGTTGCGTCAGATGTTTTGTTTGTTTTTTCAGGCACAAGCTTATCGTAGACTTAATCTGATTTTGTACAAATACATGAACCTCGCAGATGATTGCCTAATTCCCTGAAGCGAGGCGTTAGTTAGGGAAAACAGTTCCTGCCTACTGCACTGAATGTGAAATAGACTTGGCTGTAATCGTCACTTGAACTCGCATCGGTGCAGCAGGGTTACTGGATGAAACTAACGGTTAACGGAGTGCATGACTGCTTCAGGGTAGCGAGTTCCGGAAGCAGCACCGATCGGGACAACTGCTTCAATTTGTTGAAGTTCGTCAGCCGTCAAAGCAATATCCAGTGCGCCAACATTTTCCTGTAGTCGTGATTGACGCTTCGTTCCAGGAATTGGGATGATGTTCTCGCCTTTTGCTAATAACCAGGCGATCGCGAGCTGGGCAGGGGTACATTGCTTTTGAGCAGCAATTTCCTTGATTTTTTCAACCAGTTCCAGGTTGCGATAAAAATTCTCACCTTGAAAGCGGGGATTGTGCCGCCGAAAATCATTAGGTGGGAAGTTATCGGGAGATTGAAAGGCTCCCGTTAAAAATCCTCGTCCTAGCGGTGAATAGGCAACTAAACTTGTTCCCAATTCTCGGCACACAGGTAACACATCCGTTTCAGGCTCTCGCGTCCATAGACTGTATTCGGTTTGCAGCATGGCAATGGGATGCACTTGAGCTGCTCGACGCAGGGTTTCAGCCCCCGCTTCTGAGAGTCCGGCATAACGCACTTTGCCGTCTTGAATCAGGTCTGCGATCGCCCCCACTGTATCCTCGATCGGCACATTTGGATCGACTCTCGCGGGATAGTACAAATCAATGTAGTCCACCCCTAAACGCTGCAAGCTATACGCCAGAAAGTTCTGTACCGCAACCGGACGATTATCATGACCGATAAAATTACCTTTGTGATCGCGCAGTGCTCCGAACTTTACTGCAATAAATACTTTGTCACGGGGAATCCCTTTGATGGCTTCTCGAATTAGCAGTTCATTGTGACCCATGCCGTAAAAGTCACCCGTGTCGAGGAAGCTGATACCCAGATCGATCGCGGCTCGAATCGTGGCGATACTTTCAGCCTCATCGCTTTGGTGATCACGATAGAGGTCAGACATTCCCATGCAACCCAATCCTAGTGCTGAAACTTGCGTATCGGTTGTTCCCAGTTGGCGATATTTCATGGTTTTGTTCCTTGTTATTATGCTTCAGTTTTGATCAGGCTCACCTGAGCCAGTGCATTTGGCATAAGGCAACTTTCTATAAAACGTCTGCTTGCTAGAGATGCCAAATTTCATCCGGTGCAGCTTCCCAGTGATTATTTCGTCCGTCTGCGTATCGAATTGGGGCTGAGATTAACTCTTGCGGATCTAAGTTGTCTAATGCAGCCAGTTGAATTCCAACATAGCCACCACCGATCGCCTCAGCATATCCTCGTGTGAACGATCGCACCCCACAATACTGACAAAACAAATGGTGCGTAGTCTTTTTGCCGAATTGATAGTCGTTCAGCGCATCTTCTCCTGCCAGTAACCGAAATGCATCGGGCTTGATGATGGCATTCCAGTTTCTGGTTTTGGTGCAGATGGAACAATTGCATTTGTTCGTGCCAGCACTTAAATCGATGTCAGCCTCAAACTTCACTGCACCGCAATGGCAGCTTCCTGTGTATGTTTTCTTCATCTGCCAATATCCAAATCAATCTGCTCCTCACAGTGCTAAGGCTGTAATTTGCTAGCCCATTCAAATTAGAAAACATTGCCTCATGGCTCTCTGGCCTTCTTCACCCATTGAAGTCTACTGAGTTCTGATACCTAATTTCTTTCAGCTTCTTACGGTGCTTTATCAGCTTCTTATGGTGTTTAGCGAATCTGTTTTGGTGTCATTCTAGTGGATCGCTTGAAGTGCTGGGTTAAATGACTTTGACTGGAGAAGCCTACCTGTAAGGCAATATCCGCGATCGCGATATCCATTTTCTTCAGCATCAATTTTGCCTTCTCTACCCGCTGTTGAATCACGTACTGATGCGGCGGAATTCCCATCGCCTGTTTGAACAAATTAGCGAAGTAAGCCGGACTGATATTAATTACTCTTGCAAGTTCAGCCAGCGATAAATCCCGGCCAAGGTGAGTGTGAATATCATCGATCGCCTACTGCAACTGAACACGAGTTAAACGTCTGTTCTGCAATGTAACGGGTCGCGGGACGATAGAATAGTGCCGCAGCAGATGGATCGCTAAGGCTTGAGTTAATGATTCGATATACAATCGACCCATCCTACTAGCTGAGTGCAATTCAGCTAAAAGCAGCATAGCGATATGTTGAAGATTCAAGTCCTGCTTCCCGAATCGGTTTACAGAGTTGAGCCGCCCTGTATCAATTGCAGATGCTTCAGCAACTTGTGTGATTAAGCTTGGTTTCAAGAAGATATGCAGTGTTGGATGACAGTTTTCTGCCCCACAGCAGCGCCAGTGACTTGGTTGTCCAGCAGGAACAAAACTGCTGTCACCGAGTTGGGTGATTGATTCACATTGGTGTTTGCCACGCTTCTGGGAAAAATGAGCCGGATGATCCGTTAGTAGTACAAACCAGTGATCGGATAGCCCAGGAAGTTTAGTTTCACCTAGTGTTGAAGAGTTTTGATGCTGTTCAACCAAAATCCCATTCCAGCCCAGTTGCTGGCTAGACAACATTAAAGATTTATTCAGCCTTTGATTGAGTCCGATCGGACTAAGAAAATTGCTTGTCATAGGGTTTGTCTTATCTATGGTTTGCAGCTTGAGGAATAAATGCTCTCTGATTTTTTCAGCCTGTGGCATCATAGGTTTATCGTAGGCTGAACCAGTTTCTGTACGAATACACAGACCTTGCAAATGATTGCCTAATCCTCTCAAACAAGGCGTTAGCCAGGGGAAATATCTCCTATAATGCGGGCATGAGAAGTGTTACATCAGTCAGGAAACCGGCATGACGATCAAGGCACTAAACCATGAGACTGCGATCGGCGCTTCTCCCAGCGGAGAGCCTTTACCAGCGCAGCAGCGGCGCTTGGCGATCGACAAATGTGCAGAATTGGCAGCACTCATCGCTCAGTACGCTGACGGTAAGACAGGTGGTTATCATGCAACCGCGATCGATCCCTTAGTCTTTGTGCGATGTAATACTTCCAGAACTATTGAGGATGTCAGCGAGCCGCTGTTTGCCATTGTGGTGCAGGGGCAAAAAAAGTTGTCGGTCAATGAGGAAATCTTTCAGTATGGTGTCGCTCAATGTTTAGTGATGTCAGTGGATTTGCCGCTGAGCGTCTGTATGATCGAGGCGACACCCGATCAGCCCTATCTCGGCTTGAAGCTAAGGCTAGACCCTGCCCAACTTTGCGAGATTATTGCTCAAACGAACCCAGACTTTGATAAGAAAGAGAACTCTGTGAGAGGCTGGTGCGTTAGCGATGCCAGTCCGTCCTTGATTGATTGTGCTATTCGACTGACAAAACTTTTAGATACACCGCAGGATATCCCGTTTCTTGCCCCGATGATTATCCGCGAAATCTATTACCGTCTACTCACCGATCAACAAGGGGAAGCTGTTCGTCAGGTTGCCACCTCTGGCAGCAATATGCAGCGCATTGCAGAAGTGATCAAACAAATCAAGGCAGAGTTTACCAAGCCGCTGCGGGTTGAGGAGTTAGCCGAACAAGCAAATATGTCTGCGGCATCGTTCCATCGCCACTTTAAGGCAGTCACCTCAATGAGTCCGCTGCAATATCAAAAACAACTGCGGCTGTTAACCGCACGTCAGATGATGCTTGCTGAGGCGATTGATGCAACCCAGGCTGCTTATCGAGTTGGATATGAGAGTACGTCGCAATTTAGCCGTGAGTATTCCCGCATGTTCGGTGCGCCACCTATTCGGGATATTGAGCGGTTACGGGTATCCTAAATCTCGCCTGTCTGTGCCTCGTTTAGATTTGATGAATTCAATCGTCAGTTAATTGGGCAGTATGCCGCTTTCTTATGGCAGTGGAATCCGGCTTTGCCCATTGAGAAAAGTAAACGCCTCGCCGAAACGGTTCATCAGTGTTACAACGCCCTACTGCTGCAAGCCCTGAGGGGAGAGGAGCGTAAACGGCGATCGCGCTACGAAGAACTCAAAGCGTTGTTGGTTGCCTATTTAGCACCTCACGTAGAACCAGAGTCAATGGATGGAAAAGTGATGAATGTAATGAAATGCCATTACTGTCATTCTGACCGCTTGTCGAAAAATGGACATCGCTACAGTAAGCAACGCTATCTATGTAAGGATTGTGGCAAATAGTTTCTAGAGCGCACCGATCGGAGAACTCATACGGATGAATTGCAAAATGAACCAGATGTCCAAACTTCTGCGCGAGATGCCGAAGGTTGAAATTCATACTCATCTAATTGGTACGGCAGACGCAGAAACCATTTATCAACTCGCTCAACGCAACCGGGTGGCGTTACCAGCCGATTCTTTAGAGGAGTGGAGATTGTTTTATGAGTTTCGAGATTTCACTCACTTTATTGAGGTGTATTCAATTGCTCGTCAATGTGTGCAAACGCCAGACGATTATGTCTTTCTGGTTGAGCAATTTCTAAAGCACCAGGCTGAGCAAAACATTCGCTACAGCGAAGTTCATTTTGGCACTGCTTTGTCCTCCGATCGCTTGACAGACAGCGAATTGCTCGAAGCCTTGAGCCTTGGGGCAGACAATGGTGAAGCGAAATATGGTAGTCGAGTTAAATTTATTGCGGCGATCGTCCGTCACGCTCCAGATTTGCAACGACAAACTCTGGAATGCGCTTTACAGGGACAGGACAGGGGAATTGTCGTTGGTCTAGGATTGGCTGGGCAGGAATCAGGCTATCCACCGGAAGAGTTTACCGAAACGTTTGCGGTGGCAAGGCGACAGGGATTGAAAGTGGTTGCCCATGCTGGGGAAGCAGTTGGAGCCGAGAGTATTTGGAGTGCGCTGGAACAGTTGAAGGTTGAGCGGATTGGACACGGTATTCGCTGTTTAGACAACGATGCGCTGGTACAAAAACTGCGTGATCTACAAATTCCATTAGAGGTATCGCCTCAAAGCAATTACTGTTTAGGAATTGTCGATCGCGCTCAACCTCATCCAATCCGACAACTGGTGGACGCAGGATTGTATTGCACGTTGAACTCGGATGATCCTCCAATGTTCAAAACAAATCTGGTGAATGAGTATCTCACTTTAGCTGAACAAGGATTCTCCTGGGACGAACTCTGGCAGCTCAACCTGAACACTCTAGAAGCAAGCTTCTTACCTGAATTAGAGAAGAACACCTATCGTCAGGAATGGCAAGCATTTCTGACCAATCACATCAGCAACTTTAGTCCGGCAGAACCATCTTGAAGTCTTCAGAATCTTGCATCCTTTACCTTGAGGTGAGGCTGCCCCCAAGCCAACCTGCATCTGAATCATGAACGTTAACTGGAGAATGCAAATCTGTGTTCGTTATATTGTGTGAGATCGATGTTGAGTTCCTTCACCGGGCGTAATAAACAACACAGAACTTTGTGTATAAACTTTAGCGGTATGCCATGTCCCACGCGGTACGAGAATGTAGTCACCAGGAGCATTGAGGGAAACTGTTCTTTCACTTCCGTCTTGCTCTAAAACAAAATCAACCTGCCCTGATAAAAGGCATACAAATTCCTCTCCAGCGGGGTGCATCTCCCAACTATCCCAGTCTTGCTCAAAAGTGTAGTGTGAGACTAATCGCTTTCCCTTAAAGTCTCCAAATTGTTGTTTCAGGTCTTGGTAGAAGCGATCGCTTACTTTAATTGGAATGGCATTGTCATCCTCATCAAGGACAACATAAGTTGAGTTGATATTCTTTGGAGTTTCTTCACTCATTGATTTGCACTCATTGATTTGATTGTCTCTTTCGATCGTGAACGCTTATCCATTGGTTAAATCAAAGTGGGGATTCCAGGCGATTTCCCACAAGTAGCCATCTGGGTCAGCGAAATAGCCAGAGTATCCACCCCAGTCTGTATCCTGTCCCGGTTTAAGGATAGTGGCTCCTGCCACTTCTGCCTGTTGCAGCACCTGATTGACGGCTTCTTTCGACTTCACATTGTGCGCCAAGGTAAATCCTGGAAAACCATTACCTACTGCCAAAACTTGGGCATCAGCTGCTAAAGCCTCACGAGGATAAAGGGCAAGCCAAGTTCCTTTAAGATTGAGGAAAGTCACACCCTCAAAATCTTCTTTAGCAGGTAAACCCAATCCTTGCTTGTAGAAAGCTGTGGAGCGAACAAGGTCAGAAACTCCCAGCGTGATCAGACTAATATACGGTTCCATACATTAAGCAGCCTGATCACAGTTAATCATCCAGGGAGTGCCAAATTGATCGACCAGCATCCCGAAACGGTAAGCCCAGAAGGTTTGCTGGAATGGCATTCGTACCGTACCGTTTTCTGCCAGGGTATGAAAGATACGTTCCGCTTCTGCTGGGTCATCCAGGCTAATCGAGACAGAAAACCCTTTCGCTTCTTCATAGTATTGGGGTGGGCTATCAGAACCCATCAATTCCTGATCGCCAAAGTGCAGGCTGGTGTGCATGATTTTGTTGTGCCATTCCGGTGGTGTCTGCTCGACCATTGATGGATCGGGTGCTTCTCCGAACGTCATCATCGCTGTAATTTTCCCACCCAAGCATTGCTCATAGAACTTAAACGCTGCCTCACATTGACCGTTGAACATCAAATAGGGGCTCAATTTCATGATGTACTCCTTGAATTAATAGGTTTAGACCTGCCAAAGTTGTCGGTGAATCCGGTGCCGAACTCGTGAAAATACAGCAGGAAGGTCATCAGCGTCTGATTACCCTGCTCTGTAAAGGTTACAGTAACCAAAGTTTCATGTTTGGGTTGATTATCCTCATCCTCGCAGGCAAAGGTTAAAACCAATCGTTCTGGCTCAATAACTTCGCGGTAGACTCCCTGCATCCAATGATCAGTGCCTTCAAGTGAACGAATACAGGCTCGATAAATGCCGCCCACTTGCACGTTCATCTAACAAGCGATCGCTCTAAAATCCTCGGGACCTAACCAACGAGCAAAATGCTCTGGCTGAGTCCAAACTCTGAATACAAGGCTGCGGGGTGCAGCAAACACACGCGCGATCGTCAGTTCGTTTTTCGGTGTTGCCGTTAATTACCCCGTCTTTTGCAGCCATGATTTTTCTCCATAACTCTGCTCCCAGAATTGACGGTATTGTTCCAGCCAGTGATCCACACCCTTAAGTGGTTCTGCCTCTAGCCGGCAGGGCCGCCATTGCTTGTCTCGACCCCATGTAATCAATCCAGCCCGTTCTAGTACCTTAAGATGTTTGGAAATAGCAGGCAGGCTCAAAGGGCTGGGCTAGTTCCATTACTGAGGCTTCGCCTTTTGTCAGATGAACCAGGATGGCACGACGGGTGGGATCAGCCAGGGCAGAAAAGGTGATGCTCAATGGGTCGGTGGGCATTGAGATGGGAAGTATTTAACCGCGCAGTTAATCAAGTAATAGTATAAATGTACTACTCAAGGTTGTCAAGAGATAGTTGAGGAATGGTCATCAGCCATTGGTTATTGGGACTCACACTCTCAGATCGATCGCTTTTCTCGCTTCCAGCGACTACCAGAGATTTCGTCCGTCAAGATGTTCAACCCGCACTGCCGCAAGGCCGAAATCGTCAAACAGCCTTGCATTAACAGCGACCTGCGATCGAGTGAAATCGGGTCCGTTTTCGCCCCACGTAAAGCGCAATTCGTTGTGGGTACTGCATCCGCAAATCGCGCAATGATGTTTATGGATAGTCTCATCCCTGGTATAAACGGTTGTGTGCTCATTCGTGATGAAAACGACCTGCTCTGGCGGATAGTAAGCCCACAACACCCCACGCTTAAAGCAAAACGTACATTCACTCCCTCCTTTCCAATTGGAGCCAACCATCTGTGAATGAATCTATGGTAGAAACCTTACGCCACGTCAGGGTCAAGGGGTAGAACAGAAAAAGTTCCTTGCTCTGCGGCTGCGATCGTCTTAAATTGTGTGGCGATCGTGCCTTCCATCATCTGACACTGCTGCTCGGGTGTGGGTAGGGCTACTGATGGGTTAGCTTTCCCGGTCGAGTGCAGTTTGGGTTTGATGCCTGAGTTTAGCTGCACAACGGACTGCATGAAGCCGTGAATACCGAGAAGCTTTGAGCCGATGCGTCAGTTGCGACGATTGATTAGGGAACCAGCGGAGCGGGCGTGCTTTCTCCAGTTCCAGGAGCAGGCAGCGGTGCACACAATCCCAATAGCGTACCGTCCGGCGCACGGACATAGGCAACCTCCTGCCCCCAAGGCAGCACGTATGGCTCCGCAAGCACCTGCGCCCCTGCCGCGACAGCACGCCTGAACGCACCGCGCACATCGTCCGTTGTAAAGGCCACCTCAATGTTCGCCACGCGCGTCTGCAAGCTCGGTCGTTCATAGCCCGCTGGCATCAAACGCTCCCCTGTCAAGTGCGCCGCCACCGCCAGAGTGACAGCTCCGCACCCCGTTAACTCCCCAAACTGGTAGTCGGGGTCGTAGAAGCGGCGCGTCAGTCCAAGCGCACACTCGTAAAACTCAAGAGCGGCTGGCACCGCTCCATCCTCCACATAGACCACCACGCTCGTCAATTCCATCCGACCTCCTCGTGAGCAGCAGTTACCCCTCCTATACAGCCAGCTAACAACCAAGCTCACCCGTCACCAGAAGGGAGCGGGGCACGAGCAGATTGTAGGGGGTTAGTGCAGCGCCTTTGCCTCATGTTAATCCTTAACTGAGCCATTGTTGAACACTGATCACCTCATAATGAGTTCGACAGCCAGTGCAGTCAAAATCATACCCGTCATACGATCGCAGACTTTGTGTATTAATCAGGGTGAGTGAGAATCTTAGACTTGATGTGCACGCATCGTCCTCAAATATTCAACAGCCGCTTCCTCAGCCGCTTCATGCTGGATCACTGTTGCTGAACGGAACGATCGATAAATTTCAATGCAGCGTTCCAATGCAAGATAACAACTCTCCCGATCGTGCGGAGCAACCGTGCCTTTAAGAGCTTCAGCTAGGTTAGGTGTAAGTTGCTCAATCTTCCGAACACCTGAGGGTTTGCATCCTGCTTGCAGGAGTCCCAAAGGACCAAGAACCGTACTACGGAGATATGAAATGAAGTCTAGCGCCTCAAATAGTTCTCCTCGCGCGATTTTGCCAGTTCCATAGTGAATCCATATCCAGAATCGATCCTCGATCCACTGCTCATTGGGTAAGGGATACGTACCGGTGCTAGCAGCATAAGCCTGTGATAGACGATCGTCACGTTCCCAAAGAACC
This sequence comes from Leptolyngbya sp. GB1-A1, assembly GCF_039962475.1. NCBI lineage: Bacteria > Bacillati > Cyanobacteriota > Cyanophyceae > Leptolyngbyales > Leptolyngbyaceae > Leptolyngbya > Leptolyngbya sp. GB1-A1. The sequence continues at coordinate 12,266 of NZ_JAMPLI010000058.1, forward strand.
ACTGGCTCATCGACTCGCGTTGCAACATCAGTAATGGACAAAAATTTGAGATCGACATGCAATAGCGGTGAGTTGTAAAGGCAGATCAATACTCGTGGCTCACCCACATGCTCTCCAGTAAACGATGCCAATAACTCTCCGAGTGATGCAGCAATGCTCTGTCGCTCAGACATGACCTGTTCAAAGCTTTCAGGCTCCACGGCAATGATCAAATCAAGATCACTGAACTCGTCCATTGAGTTCTCCGCCCAAGAACCTGCTGCTGCAACACCCACCAATCGCGAGTCTGCTGCAAAATGCGGTAAGGCTCTGCTGATGAACAATTGGTGAGTGGTCAGTGCAGTCATTGGAACTTCCATAGATTGGTTGTGAAGGTGATGTTGGATAGTGTTGCCTAACATGGCCATTACCCACCGGAAATAGTCTTTGCATTACAACTGATCCTCTTTCAACGATCGATATACATAAGCGTTGTTAGGCAGTACTGTTGAGACGAATTTCTTGTATGGAAGCTGTTAGAAATTAAGCTTGCCGTTTATAAGAAAAATAACGGTTCAAATCTTTATTGCTGATCATATAAATGGGAATAACAGTGCTGAGAATAACCATCATTAGACTTCCAATCATCAGGATAGTCGAGAGTTTTGAACTAAGCGCAAGCACCATCGCGATTAGAACGACAACCAGTAAACTACAGATGCCCACCAAGAGCCATTTAGCCCATTTCCGTCCCTGTATAACAAAATACATCACTGCAATTGTGAATAAGATGCGACCAATCGCCCACTTATCCTTGGCGATGATCACTAATGCAGTGTCTAAGACGCAGAGCAGCAGAAACAAAGCAAGTAGATAATTTCGAGCATTCAGCGCAGATTGATCGAGTTGGGTCATGGGTTTGGTGATGAGCCAGAGAGATTGACGCTTACTGTATAGTATCTGTCCAGATATCGGTAAACTGCTTCCTACTTAATTTTTGGTCGGCATGAATAGTTGCAAAAAAATCTGCACTTTCAACGTATCTGCCCGGACTTTCGTTCCCTACAAGCAGGGTCAGGTTACGCCACTTGTACGCTCCCACCGCCACACAAGACCGTCCTCCGGATCGTTCACCTCTCCAGCCCAGCGGAAGCCACACTTGGTAAGAACCCGCGTTGAAGCATTCTCCTCCGGCCGTGTGTGGGCACAAACTAACCGCACCCGAGAACTCTCTAAGGCATAGCGGGTCAGGGCTGCTGCTGCCTCAGTCGCATACCCACGCCCTTGGTGATCGGCATCCACGCCGTAGGCAATTTCAACGACGCGATCGGAATTGGGTGGACCTTTGTACCCACAGCTGCCAATGACGGCACCGCTCGTCTTAAGCACGATCGCGAAGCCATGTGTCCACGGGTTCGCAGATGAGGCAGCCCGAAGCTGTGCAAGCCAGCCAAGGGAAATCTCAGCCTGATCTGCAGGGCTCATCGTCTCAATCTGGGCGAGAATCTCTTCGGTCGATTGCAGCACAAGGCGGAGATGTGTGGTTTCAAGTTCCATCGCATTAGGCACGTTCTAGCTCTACCATGACTCTGGATACTCGGCATGGGTGGGCAGCCCGCCGCTCGTACAGCCCCACGGCGCTCTCGATGCCCAGAAGATGTGATCTGTCGGAGTGATAGGTGGGACGGTATCCAACGAGCCTGCCGGAATCACCATGATCTTACCGTTGCGCGCGAGATGTGGGACGGGACATCCGCAATGACGGCAAAACCATTTGCCGAAGCTCTTTGCCGTGGAAAGGTCATACCGGGTGATGTCTTCCTCCCCTGAAAGCCATCGGAACTGGCTGGGTTCAACAGTTAGATTGGTGGCGTGACCCGTGCCCGTACCTTTGCGACACCGTGAGCAGTGGCAATGAACCATTTTCTGGAACGGCGGGTTCACTTCAAATGTCACCGTTTTGCAAAGGCAACCTCCGTGAATACTGGATTGATTCATCTGCTCTCCCCGATCGCCTTCCATACATCACCATTTGACCCCAAAACACAAAACTCCAACCTTAGAAGCCGAAGTTTTGACCTTTGAACTCCAACATCTGCGCTCGGCAGGCAAAACTTGGACTTCCAAACACGGAATTTCGACTTCCGAACTTCAAACTTTAACCTCGGAACCTCAAGCGTCATTCTCAGATCTCCAACCTCAACAATTCCCCTTTATAGCAGGATATCCAGACTTGAAGAGGCAATCAGAATTGCAGAGATAAGATGCAAGGAATTCAAAATCCGTTGCATTTTACATTGTTAAACGCCGATCGCCATACCATTGACTCAATTCCTGCTCAATTTCATCCAGGATAGCGGTAGCTTCGCTGATGCCCAAAGGGCCTACCACTCCCCTAGTCGATTCTGCGTCAGCCGCTAACAATGCAAACACTGACTCGATTCGTCTTTGATAGTCCGCAGGACAAAGCGTAAAGCCATTAGCAAGTGCCACAGCACCCTTCTCATTCAGCAGGTACGCCTCATTCAGCGCAAATAGAACCTGATTCATACATGCCACACTGCGAAAACAGCAGCCTGCGGCATAGGCAACATCACCCCGTGCAGCTGCTTTTTGAGCAACCACTAGCGAGAAACTGATTTCCCAAGCGAATTTGTTAATGGTTGCCTCCGCAAGCTTTGCCGGATAAGGTATTGTCTTAGCCTTCAAAGCAGCTAAAACGCCATTTGGATCATGAAGTGGCAGACAAAGGGCGACTTCACCCATGTAAATTGAAGATACAAAGCCGTGGGGGTGCCCAGGTTGGTAGTCGATCGTGATTTTTCCAGCATGACAGTTATCGATGACCTGATTTACCTGAGCCACGTTCCGATAAAGAAAATCGACTGGAATGCCTTCCACCTTGAGCCACCCTCCGCCGTTAATCCACGTTCCCCACTCACCGATTGGGGTGATCAAGTTTGTACGATGGCTATCGTCCAGTTTAGAGGCAAGGTGATTCAGAGCAAGGAGATCAGGCGGATTCTCGGGCTGGTAATAAAGCCCCAGATCTACGTCTGACTTTGAGGTGTGGTTGCCTCTTGCCCTTGAGCCTCCCAGTGAGATCGCCACAATTCCCTCAATTGCCTGCAATCGATCGACAACATGATGAATAAACTGGGGCAACTGCTGATTCATATTGCTCTGTCCCATCGTTTGTTCTAAACAACAATTGGGTGAACTGAAGCAGCGAAACTCATCACTCCAGTTCACCCACGACAGATTGCCAATCTGGAACTGATCTTAACTGTTTCAGGCAAGGTTCAACGCTTTCAATCCATTTTTACTCTCTTGTTTGGGTCTTGTCTGTGAACCCAGGCAAGAAATTCTTGTAGCTGTGGGTCTTGCTTTAGCTTCTCTAGAGTATTCAGGTGTAATCCCAAATGGGAGTTGTCGTAGAGCCTATGGATTTGTCGGTGGCAGGCAGAGCAAATTTGAATTGTGGGGCTGGGTCAAGCCCCTTGCGTTTCGTCTTTTGGCCAGGAATCAAGTGGTGTTCGGTGAGAGCGAGCATCTCTTGATGGCAAAGTTCGTAGGGCTGCGGCTCTTCCGTCCTTTTGTGCCTTTGCTACCCTGCACTTTTTCTCGCTCTGTCCGAATTCGATCGAGCAACACGGAAGCAGGTTCATCATTGGAGCTTGCTCAACTAGTTCACCTCGAAAGGCCTTGGCAAGGGTTGACTGATTGAGGACATCTAAACTTTTAGTTATTTGAGTAGATGAGTTTCTAAGTTCTCCAATAAGCTCCATTAAGTTCTTAATTCGTTTAACCTTATTCTGTTCCTTAATACTTGGTACTTTCACTACATAATGCAAGAGTGAAGCACCAGTCAAATGCTTAATAGTTGAACCAGTATAATGACGTTCTAATTTTCCTGTAATAGCATCAAACTGTAAATGATAAATAAACCAATACGGATTCATACCTTCAGAGGGTCTTAATCAGAGTATTGCTTTCTAATACTTAAAAACATCGTCTTTACCCTCCCAGACAGCGGCACCTCAGGTTCTCCACCTTCATAGATGAGTCCATCACCTCTCTTGATGCTAACTAGCTATTCCTGTCGTTCGTTCTGAACAATGATGATGATTGCTTTGAACCACCTAGGGCTGGAGAACTGAAAACAGCTCAAAGTTTATCAACAGCAAAATGCTTCTGACTCTGGATAGTAGACAGGAAGACGATTTCCGCCAAAGGTGGTATGTAGCTCTATATAATTGTCCATGAGATGCTCCTCACACCCAAACCGCGTCGGCTGCAACAACCCGCGATCGCTCAACTCGTGCGAGAACTGCGCCATGCAATGCAGCTATCGCAGGAAAAGTTTGCTGACGAATTAGGCATGACCTTTGCCACCATTAATCGTTGGGAGAATGGACGCGCTACGCCTTCTCCTTTAGCACTTAAGCAAATTGACATGTTGCTAAACCAGTTGTCTCAGTCCCCCAATGCGACGTTGCGGGAACGCAGCCAGGCCATTCGAGGCAAATATTTCCCGGATAGGAAAGCAAACGCATGATGCACTGGCTAGAATCCGTTCACTATTCATTCCTCATTCCAACCTCAATTCTGAGTTCACTGCCCCCGCTGATTCTATGACTGACCCAGTGTCGCAAAAACCTTTCACCCCGCCGATTCCCGCAAACGAAGCAGAACGGTTGGCAGCCCTACATCGCTACAAAATTCTCGACACGCCACCCGAAGCTGCATTCGATCGCATCACTCGCTTGGCAGCACGGCTATTTGATATGCCGATCGCGCTCATTTCATTGCTTGATGAGTCAAGAGCCTGGTTTAAGTCCTGCGTTGGCTTCGGTGCAAATGAAGTGTCCCGTGATGCGACACTTTGCAGCTTTGCAGTGCTGACTGATGAGCCGCTGATTATCCCCGATGCTCGGCTCGACGATCGCTTTGCCTGTAATCCCTTCGTCCAAAGTGAACCGGGAGTGCGGTTTTACGTAGGTGCGCCCCTGCTCAGTCACGACGGCTTTAATCTCGGAACCCTGTGTCTACTCGACAGTCAGCCCCGCGACCCATTCACCGCAGAGCAGCAAGCGACCCTGGTGGATTTAGCCGCTATGGTGGTCGATGAATTGGAACTGCGATTGGCAGCCCAGAAGATTGCCCAGTCGGAAGAAGAATACCGCACGCTGTTTGAGTCAATTGATGAAGGCTTTTGCATTTGCGAAATGCTGTTTGATGAGCATGGTAAACCCCATGATTATCGATTTCTGAAAGTCAATCCCACCTTTGCCAAGCTCACGGGCTTAGAGTCAGCAGTGGGTAAAACGGCACGGCAACTCGTTCCCGATTTAGAGAACGATTGGGTTGAGATTTACGGCAGCGTTGTACAAACAGGCAAATCTGTACGGTTCGAGCAGCAGTCGATCGCCCTGAATCGTTGGTTTAATGTCAATGCTTTTTGCGTCAATGAGCCGCAGAACCACCAGTTTGCCATTCTATTTACAAACATCAGCGAAGCGAAGCGCGTCGAAGACGAACGCAAAAAGGTTGAGCAAGAGCGGGAGCAGTTTTTTGCTGTCGCCTCAGATTTGCAAGTAATCACGAGAACTGATGGGTACTTTCAGTGGGTTAGTCCCACTTTTGAACGGTTGCTCGGTTGGAAACCTGACGAAATAACCTCCCGTCCTTGGACAGATTTTGTCCACCCAGACGACATCAACCCATCCGTCTTGGAAACAGATAGTCTTTTCTCTGGCAACGAAACCTTAGCGTTTGAAAACCGCTATCGCCACAAAGATGGTTCTTATCGCTGGTTGCTTTGGAGAGCAAAGCCTCAGCTAGAAGAACAAGTGATTTATGGGGCTGCCATTGACATTACCGATCGCAAACTTGCAGAAGTCGCATTGCGCGAGAGTGAGGAGCATTTCCGCACCCTAGCAGATAATATCTCTCAATTTGCGTGGATGGCAGACGCGAACGGCTGGATCTTTTGGTACAATCGCCGCTGGTTTGAGTACACGGGCACCACCCTGGAGCAAATGCAGGGCTGGGGTTGGCAACAGGTGCATCATCCTGATTACGTTGATCGCGTCGTTAAGTATGTCCGCCGCTGTTTTGAAACAGGTGAACACTGGGAAGATACTTTTCCACTGCGAAGCAAAGATGGAGAATATCGATGGTTTCTATCTCGCGCGATTCCGATTAGAGATGAAGCGGGAACTGTTTTGCGCTGGTTTGGCACCAACACAGATATTACTGATCACAAACAAGCTGAACTGGAGATCCAGAAGTTTGCTTCCCTTGCTGATAGCAGTACAGACTTCATTGGCATGTGCGACCTAAATTTTGTGCCGTTCTACATCAATGAAGCAGGCAGAAAAATGATCGGGTTAGAGGACGTGCAGCAATATCGGGAAACGCCAGTTGGAGAATTTTTCTTTCCTGAGGACCAAGACTTTATCCTCAATAGTTTTTTCCCGCGTGTGTTGCAGGATGGACAGGCAGAAGTAGAAATTCGCTTTCGCCATTTCAAGACAGGTGAAGCGTTGTGGATGACGTACAACGTTTTTTACCTCCAAGACGTAAACGGCCAGCAAATTGGTTTGGCAACTGTCAGCCACAATATTACTGAGCGCAAACAAGTCGAAGCTGTCCGCTTGCGCCTCGCGAAGGAACGTGAACAGCTCTTACAACGCGAACAAGCCGCACGGGAGACAGCTGAACGTGCAAATCGCATCAAAGACGAATTTTTGGCAGTGCTCTCTCACGAGTTGCGATCGCCCCTCAACCCGATCTTGGGCTGGACAAGATTACTGCAAAGCGGCAAATTAGACGCAACTCAGCAACGCGAAGCATTGGCAACGATCGAGCGTAACGCCAAGCTCCAGACGCAACTGATTGAAGATCTACTCGACATCTCTCGCATCATGCAGGGCAAGTTGAGCTTAACCGTAGCTCCTGTCAGCTTGACGTTTGTGATTACAGCAGCAATTGAAACCGTGCGGTTGGCAGCAGAAGCCAAGCAAATTCAAATCTTGCTTGACCTCACAACCGCAATCGCTCCTGTTTCTGGTGATGCAGCTCGGTTACAGCAAGTGATCTGGAACTTGCTCACGAATGCCGTTAAGTTCACACCAAACGGTGGACAAGTGACCATTGAACTGCGACAACTCGATCACCTAGCTCAGATTCGAGTGATCGATAGCGGCAAAGGCATTAATCCGCAATTTCTACCTCATGTGTTTGAGTACTTCCGGCAAGCAGATTCGACAACCACTCGCAAGTTTGGCGGATTGGGGTTAGGGTTAGCGATCGTGCGGCAAATTGTGAAAATGCACGGGGGAACCGTTTGGGCAGAAAGCGAGGGGGAGAATCAAGGTGCAATCTTTACCGTACAGCTACCCCTCAGTTCACAAGCTCGATCAGTCGAGACAGATGCGCCCCATGACAGTGCGACGACAGAGGCTCCCTTGAGAAACTTGCAAATTTTGCTGGTGGATGATGAGACTGATGCTCGTGAACTTCAGGCGTTTCTCTTAGAACAAAATGGAGCGAGCGTGACAGCTGTTGCTTCTGGCTTTGAAGCACTGCAAGCCCTCGATCAGTTCATTCCCAATGTGCTTGTGAGTGACGTGGGCATGGCAGAAATGGATGGGTATATGCTGATGCAGCAGATCCGATCGCGTCCTCCCAACAGGGGTGGCAAGATTCCGGCGATTGCGCTGACGGCTTACGCTAGAGATCTGGATCAACAAAAGGCGTTAGAGTCTGGCTTTCAAAGACATTTGAGCAAACCTGTGGAACCAGAAGCATTAGTGCAGGCAATCGTCACATTGCTGAAGAGCACCAAATAAATCAACATAATTCAGTACTATCAGTTTCCAATTAGCTAGACGGATTAGTTGAAAGAGAAATGGGCATGACATTGGTAATGCACACGACAGGAGAAGCAGCATGAACCAGTCCGACCATCTGAGCGATCACGAACTGGAGCGCTTCTTCCCAGGCGATAGTGAGCTTGCAGTCCGAATGCGTGCCCTTGATTGGTCACAAACATTGCTTGGTCCCTTTTCCGGTTGGGCATCGAGCCTGAAAACAGCCGTAAGTATTAGCTTAAACTCCCGCTTTCCGATGGTGATTTGGTGGGGCAAGGAACTTGTGTTGATTTATAACGATGCTTGGCGACCCATCCTAGGCACTAAACACCCAAACGCACTCGGACGACCAGGACAAGAAGTTTGGTCAGAAATTTGGGACATTATTGGCGTGCAGCTTCACAGCGTTCTGGAAACAGCCCAAGCAACCTGGTCTGAAGATATGCTGCTGCTCGTCGATCGCTATGGATTCACCGAAGAAACCTATTTCACTTACTCCTATAGCCCTATCTTCCTGAGTACAGGAGAGGTTGGAGGGGCGTTCACTGCTGTGACTGAGACCACCCGGCGAGTGATCGGTGAACGGCAACTCAGAACGTTACGAGAACTAGCAGCAAACACAGTGGAAGCCAAGTCAGTTGGGGAAACCTGTCGGATCGCCAGTGCCACTCTGGCAAACAACCCTTACGACATCCCCTTTGCCTTGCTGTACTTAGTCGAACAAGCTGGCACAGAGGCTCATCTGGTCGGAACGGTCAGGGTAGACGCCGAAACTCCTGCCAGTCCTAAACAGGTTGACCTAACTCAAGAAAATGATGACTGGGAGTTTGCCAAGGTACGCAGGACAGGAACCCCTGAAATTATTGATGATTTAATGACCCGATTTGGGAGGCTAACGGGTGGAGCTTGGGATGAGCCTTCGCGATCTGCCATTGTCTTGCCAATTGTTCAAGCTGGGCAAAAGCAGCAATTATCAGGGTTATTGGTGCTTGGAGTTAGCCCTCGACGTGCATTTGATGATGAGTACCAGGGCTTTTTTGAACTGGTTGCCAGCAATGTAGCAACGGCGATCGCCAATGCCCAAGCCTATGAAGAAGAACGCAAACGAGCTGAAGCACTCGCCGAACTCGATCGCGCTAAAACCGTGTTTTTCAGCAACGTGAGTCATGAGTTTCGCACACCCCTGACGTTGATGCTGGGTCCGATTGAAGATGCGTTGAGCGATCGGGATGAACCTCTGCTTGCAAATCAGCAAACGCGAATTGAAATGGTGCAACGGAATGGTTTGCGGTTGTTGAAGCTGGTCAATACGCTCCTTGACTTTTCTCGAATCGAGTCTGGGAGAAGTCAAGTGGTCTATGAACCAACAGATTTAGCAGAATTTACCGCAGAATTGGCAGGTGTCTTCCGTTCGGCGATCGAACGCGCCAATCTTCGGCTGGTTGTCAATTGTTCTCCGTTACCCAAACCCGTGTACGTCGATCGCGAACTGTGGGAAAAGATCGTCCTCAATTTGCTCTCGAATGCCTTCAAGTTCACCTTTGCAGGAGAGATCTCAGTTCACCTGGAATGGCAAGGCAACCATATTCAGCTAGCCGTGCGGGACACGGGTATTGGTATTCCGGCTGGGGAACTGCCTCAACTGTTTGAGCGGTTTCATCGAGTTAAAGGAGCACAGGGGCGCAGCTTTGAGGGATCGGGAATTGGACTTTCCCTGGTTCAGGAGTTAGTGAAATTGCACCAGGGCACGATCGACGTTGCCAGTGTGGAAGGGCAAGGAACCTGCTTCACAATCACTATTCCAACCGGAACAGATCATTTGCCCCAAGACCGCATTAATGCCGATCGCACCTCATCATCAACGGCATTACGTGCGAACGCTTATGTGGAAGAAGCCCTACGTTGGCTCCCTGAAGCAGGGAATGGGAAATCGGAAATCGGAAATCGGGAAGAAATACTTCCGACCCTCACTCCTGACTCTCCAGTACATACCTCCTCGGCTGCCCGGATTCTTTTAGCAGACGACAACACGGATATGCGCGATTACGTCAAGCGGCTTTTAAGTCAGCAATACGAGGTAGAAGCAGTATCAGATGGCGCTAAAGCTCTGGCAGCTGCTCGTCAGCAGGTTCCAGATTTAGTCTTGACAGATGTGATGATGCCGCAACTGGATGGGTTTGGCTTATTACAAGCCCTGCGAGCCGATCCGCAAACGAGAGAGGTTCCCATCATTCTGCTGTCTGCTCGTGCGGGAGAAGAAGCCCGCGTGGAGGGATTAGCAGCAGGAGCCGATGATTATCTGACCAAACCCTTTTCTGCCCGTGAGTTAATCGCGCGAGTGGAGGCAAGTCTAAAACTGGCTCAATTGCGGCGAGAAGCAACCCAGCAAGAGCATTTGCTCCGGATGGAAGCAGAAACTATTAGAGCTAGATTAGAAAGCGTTTTGGCTGGGATTAACGATCAATTCATTGTGCTCGATCGCGAATGGCGCTATACCTTTGTGAATGAGCAGGTATCTGCAGTAACGGGCAAGACTCAGGAAGAGTTGCTGGGGCACTGCATCTGGAAGTTGTTTCCTGAAGTCGTGAACACGCCCTTTGATACTGCTGTGCATCGTGCCGTAACTGAACAAATCTTTGTTCGAGTCGAACTTTTTTATCCACCCATTCGACGCTGGTTTGAGAATCGCATTTATCCCTTTGCAGAGGGTGTCACCATTTTCGTTAGTGATATTAGTGATCGCAAACAAGCTGAAGCAGAACGGGAGCAACTGCTTGTCCGGGAGCAAGCAGCACGACAAGAAGCCGAGCAAGCGAACCGCATTAAAGATGAATTTCTCGCCGTGCTCTCTCATGAGTTGCGATCGCCGCTCAATCCCATTCTGGGTTGGTCAAGACTGCTGCAAAACGGCAACCTAGACGAAGCAAAGACCAAGCAAGCGATCGCCACCATTGAGCGCAACGCCAAACTGCAAGCGGAATTGATTGAGGATTTATTGAATGTCTCCCGAATTCTCCAAGGCAAATTAGCTCTCAATGTCAGTCCAGTTGATTTGGCAGTCATTATTAAAGCAGCACTCGAAACAGTGCGACTCGCAGCAGAAGCCAAATCGATTCAGATGAAATTCAGCTTGTCTGAGGTTGGACAGGTTTCAGGCGATGCAACTCGTTTACAGCAAGTGGTGTGGAACCTGCTCTCTAATGCGGTTAAGTTCACCCCCGCAGGGGGTCAAGTCGAGGTGCGACTAGCAAAGACCGATCATCAAGCCCAAATCACGGTCAGTGATACCGGAGAAGGGATTCCTGCTGAGTTCTTACCCTACGTCTTCGATTACTTTCGCCAAGCAGATAGTACAACCACTCGTAGATTTGGGGGATTAGGACTGGGTTTAGCGATCGCACGTCACTTAGTTGAACTTCACGGCGGCACAGTACAGGCAGCCAGTAGAGGTGAAGGTATGGGAGCAACGTTCACAGTCAAACTACCACTGCCAAGGACTGAGAACCAAAGACTGAGGACTGAGGGTTTAGCATTCAACACCCAGCATTCAACACTCAGTCCTTTAGAGGGCGTTCAAGTTTTGGTGATTGATGACGAAGTTGATTCATGCGAGTTTGTGGCGTTTGTTCTGGAGCAGGCAGGTGCCAGCGTCACCACTGCTGCGACCGCCAGCGAAGGATTTTTAGCATTAACGCAGTCTCCGCCTGATATACTCCTGAGCGACATTGGTATGCCTGACATGGATGGCTATATGCTGATGCGACAGATTAGGAGACTGCCACCTGAGCAAGGAGGACAAGTCAAGGCAATCGCCCTGACGGCTTACGCTAGAGATCTAGATCAACAGCAAGCGCTACAAGCTGGATTTCAACAGCATTTGAGCAAACCTGTGGATCCAGAGGTGGTGATAAAAACTGTTGTAGCGTTAGTGCAAAAGGACGACAGTGAATATTAACCACACTAAATCTGACATCCTTTCAACAAGGAAATCTCATTATGAAACCCAATGACGAAAACAGCAAGTTACTCCTGTAAACTGCTAGCAGCAGGCCTTTCAACCTTAGCGACCATTTTGTCTTCATTGCTATACAAGGACGGATATTGAAGTAAAGCACTGCCCGCTTTGGGAAGCTCGATCGCACCATCAAAGACTTGGAGGGCAGTCCGGAGGCGACGGGTTCCAACCCGCATCTGATGTAATGCTTCTGGATTTTTATCTGCCAGTACCTTCTTTTCTTGCTTAACGATACGGCGATATTGTTCCGCAATGACTTGGTGAGCGTATGCTTCCAATGGTTGAGGAAGTTGAGCTATTAGACTTGTCGGGAAATAAGCAAGAATAGAAGGCAGAAATGGGATAAGCAAATGCTGGATATTGAACGGGTGCTGACACAAGACCGCTTGCTGCGCGCTTTAACTGGCTTGAA